>NZ_JBEZGJ010000060.1:0-37510 GCF_040649965.1 Micromonospora sp. NPDC048843 | reverse complement strand
CATCAGGGATGTTGCTGCCTCCCGCGCTCCGCAGGCCGCAACACCAGGGAAGTTGCTCGGATCTTGGCACGGGGCACGGGCGCGCGGCGACCAGCCGCAGTTTCGGGACGAGCGGTCTCTTATGTCGCCCACTCCGGGGCGGACTGGCACATCCAACAGAACCGCCCGGCCGTTCGAGACGTCGTCGTCTCGGCGGCTCAATCGCTCACTCCCGATTACAGTTCACGGCACGAGCGGCGCTTCGCAATGGTAACTCGTGTCGCTGGCCGAGAATTGCGCCGCAGTCTCGGCCCGCCCCGAGCGGGCCCGACGCGCACCCGACCAACAAACAACTCTTGATATCGGCGCCTCATCGACGACTGGGCACTCCGGGACTGCTCCGGACATCGGACGGACACAATCACGATCTCGCGTTCGATTTTCGAACTGTGGCGACGGCCCTTTCACTCGTGAACCACTCGGCGATCCCGCGAGGTGAATGGGCTGTAGGCGTTCTCCCGCGCAGAGGAGGAAGCACCAGCGTGAGGTAAAGCGGCGTGGTTCGCGAAAAGCCGCTCGTATAACGTGTACGAGTGGGTGCTGGGCCGTCACCGGAGGCGTTATGCCTCCGAAAAACAGTTCCGTCCTGTGCCCGTGCCAGTTCCTTGGCTCGGCGGCGCACTACTGCGGACCACGTCCGGCTCATCTGTTCGCACCTGGCCCGCCACGCCGACGTTCAGCGGATCGGCCAGCAGTTTGTCGAACGCCAACTCGGCGGCACCGATCAGGACCGCGTCGCGGCCAAGTGCCGCCGCGCGCAACCGCAGGTGCTCGCGGGAGGCGGGCAGTGGCATCGTGTCCAGTCGGTCCCGGACCACGTCCGCACCGGCGGTGAAGATGTCGCGCAGCGAGCCACCGAACACCACGGCGTCCGGGTTGACCACGTTGACCAGGTTCGCCACGCCGAAGCCGAGCCAGTCCGCCACCTGCTCGACGGCCGCGCGGGCGGTGTGGTCGCCGTCCGCCGCCGCGCGCAGCACCTCGGCCACCGCCGCGCGGTCGCTCGGGTCACGGCCGGCGTGCCGCAACAGCGCGGCTTCGGAGATCTCGGTCTCCCAGCAGCCGCGTGATCCGCAGCCGCAGGGCAGGCCGTTGGGGTTCACGACCATGTGGCCGACCTTGCCGCTGTGACCCCGGTGGCCGATCACCAGGCGGCCACCGACGATGATGCCGGCGCTGATGCCCAGGTCCCCGTGCAGGTAGATGACGTCGTCGATGCCGGCCGCGACGCCCCGGACGTGCTCGGCCAGGCCGGCGATGTCGGCCAGGTCACCGGCGACGAAACCGGGGCCGGCGCTGAACTCCGCCTCCAGGGCGGCGCCGAGCGTCTCGTCGATGCTGGCGATCCGGATCCTGCCGTCCGGGTCGCGGGTGGTGTCGGTGACCGCAGCGGCGCCGCCGACAAGCAGCGCGTCACCGGCCACCGAGCGTTCCATGTCGCGGACCAGGTCGGCGAGGGGCCCGACGGCGTCGATCGCCGACATGCCGCTGGGTCGGGGGATCTCCCGCAGGTCGAGGATCTGCCCGCCGAGGCCGACCCGTGCGGCACGCAGCCGGTCCGCGTCGATGCTCAACGCCTGTGTGTAGACCCGGTCGGAGCGAGGGCTGACCACCAGCGAGGGACGGCCGGCGCGGCGGGCTGTGGTCGGCGCCTCCTCGGTGACCAGGCCGCTGGTGACCAGGTCGGCCGCGAGGGCACCGATGGTGCTTCGGTTGAGGCCGAGCCTGCTGGTCAGCTCGGCGCGGGACGTCGGTCCGTGCAGGTGGACGTAGCGCAGTACAGCGCCGAGGTTCTGCCGCCGGATCTCCTCCTGGCTGGCGCCGGGGACCGGCGGCAGCGGGGACTCGGCGTTGCGGCCGACGCCGGCTGGCCTGGCCCGTACTGGTGTCGCCACGGTCAGACCTCCTTCCGGGTCGGTGCCGGTTGGTGCGGGGGTGCAGGGACGACGATGGGTCCCGGTAGAGGAGACCCGGGACCCATCGTCGTTACTACCTACCGTGCGGTGATTACTTGGTGAGCGGCGCGAGCTTCGGGTCGCTGGCGTACGCCTCCACCACGTTCGCCTTGGTGACGGCGACCGGCGGGAGCAGGAACGTGTCGACGACCTTGCTGCCGTTGTTGTAGGACTTGGTGTCGTTCACCTGCGGCTTGTCACCGGCCTGGAGAGCCTTGACCATGTTGATGGTCTCCTTCACCAGGTTGCGGGTGTCCTTGTTGATCGTCATGTACTGCTCACCCTTGACGATCGACTTGACCGACTCGACCTCGGAGTCCTGACCGGTGACGATCGGGGTCGGCTTGCCGGCGCCCTTGACCGAGGTCAGGATGGCGCGGGCCAGGGTGTCGTTCGGGGAGAGAACGCCGTCCAGCTCCTTGTTGCCGTACGTCGAGGTCAGCAGCTGGTCCATGCGGGCCTGCGCACCCTCGGCCTTCCAGCCCTGGATGGCGGTCTGCTTGACCTCCTTCTGACCGGAGGCGACGACCACGTTGCCCTTGTCGATCTCCGGCTTGAGCACGTCCATCGCGCCGTTGAAGAAGACACCGGCGTTGTTGTCGTCCGGCGAGCCGGAGAACAGCTCGATGTTGTACGGGCCGTTCGGCTTCTTGGCCTTCATGCCGTCCAGCAGGGCCTGGCCCTGGAGCTGGCCGACCTTGAAGTTGTCGAACGCGACGTAGTAGTCGAGGTCCGGCGTGTTGGTGATCAGCCGGTCGTAGGCGATGACCTTCACCCCGGCGGCGTGGGCCGCCGCGACCTGGGTGGACAGCTGCGCGGCGTCGGTCGCGCCGATGACGATGACCTTGGCCCCCTTGGTCACCATGGCGGTGATCTGGGCCTGCTGGTCGGCGACAGTGGTCGACGCGCCGGCGTACTGCACGTCACCCTGGAAGCCGGCCTCCTTGAGGCCGTTGCTGAACAGGTCACCGGCGAGGACCCAGTTCTCCGAGGTCTTGGCCGGCAGGGCCACGCCGATCAGCGAGTTGGCCGCGAAGCCCTTGGCGGCCTCGCCGCCGGAGCCGCTGTCGCCGTCGCGGCCGGAGCCGCAGCCGGCGAGGGCCAGCATGGCGGCGGCGCTGATGGCCACCACCGACGTGCCGAAGAATTTACGCATGGTGAGGACTTGCCTTTCTAGATGGTGAGGCGGGTAGAGAGGTCGGTGGCCGTCAGCCGGACACCGCTGCCTTGGCGGGCTCGCGCTCCGCGTCCGGCGGTGAGGCGGGTGGGACGGAGTCCTCGCGGCGGAACGGCCGCATCAGGCTCCCGACAATGGAGAAGCGCCCCTGGCTCTTGTTGTAAACGTCGATCGCGACGGCCAGCAGCAGGACCAGGCCCTTGATGATCTGAACCTTGTCGGTGCCCACGCCTTGGAGCTGGAGGCCGTTGTTGAGCACGGCCATGACGAGACCGCCGACGATCGAGCCGCTGATGGTGCCGATACCACCAGCGACGGCAGCTCCACCGATGAAGACCGCTGCGATGGCGTCCAGTTCCCAGCCGATGCCGTCCTGGCCACTGGAGGCCGCCGAGCGAGCCACGAAGATCATGCCGGCCAGCGCGGCCAGGATGGACATGTTCATCATGACGAAGAAGTTGACCCGCTTGAGCTTCACACCGGACAGCTCGGCCGCCCGGGAGTTGCCGCCCACCGCGTAGATGTGCCGGCCAGCGGCCGTGTTGCGGGTGTAGAAGGAGTAGGCGATGACCAGGACCAGCAGGATGATGCCGGAGATCGGGAAGCTGGTGCCGACGCGACCGCTGGCGAAGCGCAGCGCCGCGAAGGCGATCACGCCGACCATGATGGCCATCCGAAGGACCGAGATCCACATCGGCGTGGGGTCGGCGTCCATCGCCCGACGGGTCTTGCGGGCCCAGAGCTCGCGCCACACCACGGCCACCGCCGCGGCCAGACCGAGCAGCAGCGTCGCGTTGTTGTAGCCGGTGTTCGGCCCGAACTCGGGCAGGAAGCCGGAGCCGATCTCCCGGAAGCCCTCCGGCACCGGAATCGCCTGCGCGTTGCCGATGTACTGGTTGCCACCGCGGAACAGCAGCATGCCGGCCAGGGTGACGATGAACGCCGGCACCCCCATGTAGGCCACCCAGAAGCCCTGCCAGGCTCCGATGAGCGCACCGATGGCGAGGCCGAACAGGATGCCGACAGGCCACGGCAGACCCCACTCGGCCATCGACTTCGCCGCCAGGATGCCCGCGAAGGCCGCGACGGAGCCGACCGAGAGGTCGATATGCCCGGCGACGATCACCATGAGCATGCCGATGGCCAGGATCAGGATGTACGAGTTCTGCTGGAACAGCGCGATCAGGTTGTCCGACCGCAGGGTCAGCCCGTCAGTCCAGATCTGGAAGATCAGGACGATCGCCACCAGAGTGAAGATCATTCCAAACTGGCGAGCGTTGGAGGTGGTTCCTCCGAACAGGTTCTTCTGAAGGTCCTTCAATCGGCTCATCGTGTGGCCATCTTCTTCGTAGAGGTCATCTGCTTCATGAGGGTTTCCGGGGTGGCGTCCGCCCGGGCGATCTCGCCCGTGATGGCGCCTTCGAACACGGTGTAGATGCGGTCGCAGAGCCCGATCAGCTCAGGCAGCTCCGAGGAGATGACGATGACGCCCTTCCCCTGGTCGGCGAGCCGCTGGATGATGCCGTAGATCTCGTACTTGGCACCCACGTCGATGCCGCGTGTCGGCTCGTCGAGGATCAGCAGGTCGGGGTCGGTGAACATCCACTTGGCCAGGACGACCTTCTGCTGGTTGCCGCCGGAGAGCTTCGAGACGCTCTCGTCGACCGTCGGGGCCTTGGTCCGCAATTCCTTGCGGTACGCCTCAGCCGCCTGGTACTCCTCGACCTGGTTCAGGACGCCGTGGTGCGAGATCTTGGACAGCTTGGCGGCCACCGTCGACGTCTTGATGTCGTCGAGCAGGTTGAGGCCGATCGCCTTGCGGTCCTCGCTGACGTAGGCGAGACCGTTGTCGATCGCGTCGGCGACCGACTTCAAGACGATCTCCTTGCCGTCCTTGATGATCGTGCCCGACTCGAACACCCCGTAGGAGCGGCCGAAGACACTCATCGCGAGTTCGGTACGGCCCGCGCCCATGAGACCGGCGAAGCCGACGATCTCGCCGCGGCGCACCACGAAGCTCTCGTTCTTGCAGACCTGCCGGTCGGCGGAGATCGGGTGCCGGACGTTCCAGTCGCGAACCTCGAAGAAGATCTCACCGATCTTCGGCGTGTGTTCCGGGAACCGGCTGCTCAGCTCGCGGCCGACCATGCCCCGCACGATCCGGTCCTCGTCGACCCCGTCCGCCTTGACGTCGAGGGTCTCCACGGTCCGGCCGTCGCGCAGGATGGTGATCTGGTCGGCGATCGCCTCGATCTCGTTGAGCTTGTGCGAGATCATGATCGAGGTGATGCCACGGGAGCGGAACCCCCGCAGCAGGTCCAGCAGGTGCTTGGAGTCGGCCTCGTTGAGCGCCGCAGTGGGCTCGTCGAGGATGAGCAGCTTCACGTCCTTGGCGAACGCCTTCGCGATCTCGACGAGCTGCTGCTTGCCGACCCCGATGTCCTTGATCAGGGTGTCCGGGTCCTCTTCCAGGCCGACCCGGGCCATCAGGTCAAGCGCCATCCGGTTCGCGGCCTTCCAGTCGATCGCGCCCCGCTTGCGCGGTTCGTTGCCGAGGAAGATGTTCTCGGCGATCGACATTCCTGGAATGAGCGCGAGTTCCTGGTGGATGATCACGATGCCGGCGTTCTCGCTCGCCCGGATGTCGGAGAACTTGGTCTCCGACCCCTGGTAGACGATCTTGCCGTCGTAGGTGCCGTGCGGGTACACCCCGCTGAGCACCTTCATCAGGGTGGACTTGCCCGCGCCGTTCTCGCCGCAGATGGCATGGATCTCGCCGGCGCGAACCACCAGGTTGACGTCGGAGAGGGCCTTGACTCCGGGGAACTCCTTGGTGATGGAACGCATCTCAAGGAGGATGGGCACGTCGCTCATCGCTCGTACCACCTCGCCAACGTCATCGGTTGCCTCCGGAAGGTTGAACCTTCACTTGGTTTTGTTGTTGACGGCAACGTATTGCGGCCGAAGGGCCATCCGCAAGGCGAGGGACTGTTGAAAAAGTAACAATCCGGTAATATAGATGTCGCACAGTGTTCGTCCGCCACAGCGGCAACGACAGCCCCTCGCGGTACCCCAGGCCTGACCGCAGCACCTGCGTCCACCTGCGACAACGCGCCAATCGACCCCGGCCATTCCCGCAGCTTTCCCACCAGGAAAGATGCCTCAGGGACGGTGGATTCGGTAACGCAGCGCACACGTCACGCCATCGAATGATGGGAATCGGGCGTCAGCCCAGCGCCGTACGCGAGGCGCACCACGGGCCTCTGGCGGCTGATGTGACCCACGCCTCTAACGGCCGCATGCATCGATGGTCACCATTCCGCAGCGATGTGCACCGGACGACGGGTCAGTGCCCTGAAGTCCCTTACGCGCAGTTCGTGACGGCACACCGCAGCCCGCAGGCCGGGGGCGTCGACTGGTCAGCTCGGGTGCAGCACCGCCTTGATCACGCCGTGCTCCCGCCGGTCGAAGTGGCGATACAGCTCGGGGGCGTCGACCAGGGTGCCGTGGTGGGTGACGATCACACTGGGCCGAGCCCGGCCCGCGACGACCAGGTCCCGCAGCAGGACCGTGTAGCGGCGGTCGTGGGTGCGACCGAACCGGACGGCGACCCCCTTGCTGAACAACGCCCCCCAGGGCGCGACCAGGTCCTCGTGACCGTCCGCACCGGGCCCGGGGTGCGGGTCCCGGTCCGGGTACACACCCGCGACCGCGATCGCGCCGGCGGCGTTGACCAACCGGGCCGCGTCGGCGATGACCTGGTTCGGACGCTCCCGGTCGGGGTGCTCCCGATCGCGGGCCTGGAACCCGACCGCGTCGATGACCTTGTCGACCCCGCCCAGTTTCTCCTCGCCGAGCGGCAGCCCGGTCCGGGCCCGGTCGGCGCGGATCTGCTCGACCGGGTCGCCCCGGCGGAAGTCGATCGGCACGGCACCGATCTCGCCGGCCTTGTCGAGTCGGGCGTCGACCCCGTCGACGGAGTACACCACCCGGGCGCCGCGGAGCAGCGCCGCGTGGGCGCCGAGCAGGCCGACGGCGCCGGCGCCGAACACCGCCACAGTGTCACCGGGCCCGACCTCGGCGAGGGTGGCGGCGGCGTGCCACCCGGTGACGAACGCGTCGGCCAGCAGCACGAAGTCGTCCTCGTACGCGTCCCCCGGCTCGCCCGGCAGGGGTACGCAGTTGGCGTCGGCCCACGGCACCCGCAGCAGGTCGGCCTGCGCACCCCGGTACGGACCCATTCCCGCGTACCCGTACGCCGCGCCCGGCCCCTCGGCCCGGGCCCGCAGACAGGCCGCCGAGAGCCCGCGGCCACACATCACACACGTCCCGCAGAACAGGTGCGTGGGGATCACCACCCGGGTGCCCGGCCGGACGGTCTGCACCGCGGCGCCCACCTCCTGCACGATGCCAAGCGGTTCGTGACCGAGCACCAGGCCGGGCTCGGCGCTGGTCCGTCCGTCGTACATGTGCAGGTCGGTGCCGCACAGGGCGGTGGAGGTGACCCGCACGAGCGCGTCGGTCTCCGCCTCCAGTGTCGCGTCGGGCACCTCCCGCACCGCGACCGTCCGGACGTCCGCGTAGACGACGGCTCTCATCCCGGCTCTCCTGTTCGGCGGTGGAACGGCCGGTCTTCCCCCGACCGGGCCCTTCATGCCTGTCCGACCCCGCAGCCGGCGGCGATGACCGCGGTACCCGCTGCCTAGCCGAGCCGCCCGAGCACCTGACCGCCGTCAGCCCATCGAACGCACCCGGTCGGGCTCGATGGTCAGGATGATCCGGACCTGTTCCTGGCCACCGAACCACGGGTACGGCCCACCGAGGTAGCGCTGCGCCAACTGGTCGATGTGCTCGGCGGCGCCCTCGGTGCTGGTGCGCACCACCCGCCCCCGGACCTCGTGGTAGCGGCCCGGCTTCTGCGGGTCGGAGATCGCCACCGCCACCCGCGGGTCCCGCCGGACGTTTCGGGTCTTCTGGTGGGTCTCCACGGTGTTGATCAGGATGTGCGTGCCGTCGGTGTCCACCCAGGTCTGGGTGAGCTGTGGTGAGCCGTCGGGCATCAGCGTCGTGACGAAGCAGGTGCTCGGCTCGCGCAGCAACATGAGCAGCTCGTCGGGCAGATCCACGACAGGGTCTCCTTCCGGATGACCAACCTCGTGTTGATCACCCGCCAACGGTCGCACGAAATGATCAACGCCGCCGGCTGGCGGCGGCCGGTGATCCACCGGCGTGCGAGGCGGTAGCCGTGTCACCCACGTACCCCACGCGCGGGGTGTCTCACCGGCCGCCGGGCAGGATCCGCGACGGCGAAGATCCTGCCCGGCACATCGGTGTGGCGGTGGGATCAGTGACCGGCGTTCTGCCCGCCGTCGACGTGCAGGATCTCGCCGGTGACGAACGGGGCGGACTCGAGGTAGAGGACGGCGTCGACGACGTCGCTGGTCTCGCCCATCCGACCGACCGGGTGCAGGCCCGCGAGCGTCTCGTGCGTCTCGACCGGGTGCATCGGGGTCTTGATGATGCCGGGCGCGACGGCGTTGACCCGTACGCCGCGAGCCGCGTACTCGATGGCCAGGGACTTGGTGGCCGAGCTGAGGCCGCCCTTGGTCAGCGACGCGAGCACCGACGGAACGTGCGCACTGGGCTGGTCGACGAAGCTGGTCGTGATGCTGACGATGTGCCCCGCGCCCCCGGCCAGCAGGTGCGGCAGGACGCGTCGGGTGAGGTGGAAGAACCCGGCCAGGTTGACCCCGGTGACCAGGTCGAACTCCTCGTCGGTGTAGTCGGTGAACGGCTTGGCGACGAAGACGCCGGCGTTGTTCACCAGTGTGTCGATCCGCCCGAAGCGGTCCAGCGCGGCGCGCACCACCCGCTCGGCGGTGTCGGCCTCGGCGATGTCGCCCCGGACCGTGACGATCTCCGGGTCGTCGGACGCGCCGATCGAGCGCGAGGTCGCCACGACGCCGTAGCCGAGCTTGCGGTAGGCAGCCACGAGGTCGGCACCGATGCCCTGGGAGGCGCCGGTGATCACAACGACCTTCGGGCCCTGACTGCTGTTCATGGGGCTGCTGTTCATGAGGGAATCACCTTCACTAGACGACTGGTCTACTAAAAGCTAGCCGACCGGTCGTGTATCGTCGAGGCATGGGTCGGACCAGTGACGCGAAGAACAAGATCCTCGACGCGGCCGCCACGCTGATCGAGCAGCGCGGCTACACGGCGCTCGGCGTGGCCGAGATCTGCGCGGCGGCGGGCGTGCCGAAGGGCAGCTTCTACTACTTCTTCGAGTCCAAGCAGGCGCTCGCCCGCACGGTCATCGACGAGCACTGGGTCACCCAGCGACGCCAGTGGGAGCAGTTGCTCGGCAGCGAGCGCGACCCGCTACAGCGACTCCGGGACCTGTTCGAGGCCACCGAAGAGGTCCAGCGCGTCGGCCAGCAGAAGGCCGGCGTGGTCGCGGGCTGCCTGTTCGGCAACCTCGCCCTCGAACTCAGCAACCAGGCCGAGGAGATCCGCGGCCGGCTCCAGGAGATCTTCGAGGAGCAGATCAGTCTCATCGAGCAGGTCGTCGCCGAGGCGAAGGAGCGCGGCCTGGCGGGCCCCACGGTCGACAGCCGGGAGGCCGCCCGATCGATCGTCGCGCAGATCGAGGGGCGGGTCCTGCTCGCGAAGTTGCTCAACGATCCGACCCAGCTGGAGACGCTGTGGCGCAACTGCCTCGATCTCCTCCAGGTGCCGGCGCAGGCACGGACCACCACCGGCTGAACGGACGACTGTCGCTGACCGTCCACTCCGGGTGGACTGCGCGGCCCGCTCAGTAGCATCGGCGAGGCACGATATTCAGGCGGACCACTCCCCGACCGGATCGAGCACTCGACATGACTACCGAGCAGACCACGTCTCCCCCGCGTGCCGGTGTCGGCATCGCCGCTCAGGGGCTGGGCCAGAGCGTCCGGAGCGGTCGCCAGATCCTGACCGACATCTCAGTGAGCATCGCGCCGGGCGAGCTGGTCGCGATCATCGGCGCCAGCGGCGCCGGTAAGACCACACTGCTGGAGATCCTCGCCGGGGTACAGCGACCGGCATCGGGCACCGTGACGTACGACGGCACCACCGCGGCCGGCACCATCGGTGTCGTTCCGCAGGACGACATCATCCACCGCGAGCTGCCCCTGGCCCGCACCCTGCGGTACGCCGCCCGACTGCGCCTGCCCTCCACCGCCGGGCCGGCCGAGATCAGTGACCGGGTCGCGGAGGTGCTCGCCGAGCTGCGACTCACCGACCGGGCCACCACGCCGGTCGGCCTGCTCAGCGGCGGTGAACGCAAGCGCGCCAGCATCGCCGTCGAGCTGCTCACCCGGCCCGGCGTGTTCTTCCTGGACGAGCCCACCTCCGGACTGGACCCGGCGATCGCCGTGGAACTGCTCCGGGTGCTCCGGGCGCTCGCGGACACGGGCGCCACCGTCGTGCTGACCAGCCACCAGATCACCGACGTGGACCATTGCGACCGGGTCGTCGTGCTGACCCGTCAGGGCCGACTGGCGTTCACCGGCACCCCGGCCGCCGCCCGAGAGTTCTTCGGCGTGCGGTCCCTGGCCGAGGTGCACCTCCGGCTCGACGAAGCGACGCAACCCGCCGAGTGGCCCGATCGCTTCGCCGAGCAGCGCGCGGCCGCACAGCCGTCCCGCACCTCCGACGACAACGACACTGACGTCGCCGCGACGCCGCCCCGGCGCGTCGGCCGGCTGCGCCAGTGGGCGGTCCTCACCGCGCGCAACACGGAGATCGTCGTCCGCAACCGGCTGACCCTGGCCATCCTGCTCGGATCGCCGCTGATGGTGCTCGGCATGTTCGCGCTGCTGTTCCGCCCGGGAGCGTTCGAGCCGACCAGACCCAGCCCGACGGTGACCGTGATGATCCTGTTCTGGATCGCGTTCGGCGGGTTCTTCTTCGGGCTGACCTATGGGCTCCTCCAGATCTGCACCGAGCTGCCGATCCTGCGCCGGGAGCGGCTCGCCGGTGTCCGGCTGGTGCCGTACCTGTTGGCGAAGGTCGCGGTGCTGCTGCCGCTGCTGGCCCTGGTGGACCTGGCCCTGCTCGGGGTGCTGCGCGGCATGGACCGGCTGCCGCCGGTCGGCGGTGCCGACTTCGCCGCCCTGTACGCGACCCTGCTGCTCTCCTCGGCGGCGGCGCTCGCCCTCGGTCTGCTCTGTTCGGCGGCCGTGTCCGACGCGGCCCAGGCGACGCTCATGCTGCCGATGCTCTGCTTCCCACAGGTGCTGTTCGTCGGCGCGATCCTGCCGGTGCCGGCCATGGCTGTCGGCGGTCAATGGCTCAGCTACGCGATGTCGAACCGGTGGGCGTTCGAGGGCCTCGGGCACACCGCCGGGGTGGAGCGGCTCTGGCGCGACGGCGGCTCCCCGCTCGGCCCGCCGCTGCTGGCCACGTACGGCGACAGCTTCTCCCGGCCGCTGTGGGTCGACTGGCTGGTGCTCGGCGGTTTCGTGCTGCTCTTCCTGGGCGCGGCCTGGGCGGTCCTGCTCCGACGGGATCCCCGTCGTGGGTCCTGACCCGACGCCGCCCGTCTCCCCCACGGCGCTGCCGGGATACGCCGCCACCGGCCGGATCGACGAGTTGCGCGCCACCGAGTACCGACACCTGGACACCGACGGACAGGTGTACCTCGACTACGCCGGAGCCGGGGTGGCCGCCCGGGCGCAGGTTCGCGCCCACCACGACCGGTTGCTCGCCGGCCTGTACAGCAACCCCCACTCGGAGAACCCCACGAGCGTGGCGGCGGGCTCGCTGGTGGAGTCGGCGCGACGCGCGGTGCTCGACTACTTCCGCGCCGACCCGGCCGAGTACGCGGTCATCTTCACCCCGAACGCCAGTGGCGCCTGTCGGCTGGTCGGCGAGGCGTACGACTTCGGCCGGGCCGCGAAGCTGGTGCTCACCTGGGACAACCACAACTCGGTCAACGGCATCCGCGAGTACGCCCGGTCGGCCCGCGCGTCCGTACGCTACCTACCGCTGAACGGGCCGGAGCTGCGGGTCGCCGAGCCGGACCTGGTCGCGGCGCTCGACGCCGGCAGTGGCGGCCTGGCCCGTCGGTGGGGCCGGTCCGGTCGGCGCGGGCTGTTCGCCTATCCGGCGCAGAGCAACTTCTCCGGTGTGCAGCACCCGCTGGGCTGGGTGGAGCTCGCCCACCAGCGCGGCTACGACGTGCTGCTCGACGCTGCCGCCTTCGCGCCGACGAACCGCCTGGACCTCAGCGTCGTACGGCCGGATTTTGTCTGCCTGAGCTGGTACAAGCTCTTTGGCTACCCCACCGGTGTTGGAGCGCTGCTGGCCCGCCGTTCGGCGCTGGCCCGGTTGCGCCGGCCGTGGTTCGCCGGCGGCACGATCCGCGCGGTGAGCGTGCAGGGCGACTGGCACCGGCCGATGGACGACGAGTCGGCGTTCGAGGACGGCACGCTCAACTTCCTGAGCATCCCGGACGTGGAGTTCGGGTTGCGCTGGCTCGACTCGATCGGCGTGGACCTCGTCCACGCCCGGGTCGGCCTGCTCACCGAGTGGCTGCTGGAGCGGCTGGCCACCCTGCGACACGACACGGGTGGGCCGCTGGTCCAGGTGTACGGGCCGGCGACGGGTGCGGGGCGCGGTGGCACTGTGACGTTCAACCTCCGCCACCCGGACGGCACGCTGGTCGACGAACGGCTCGTGGCGCGGGAGGCGGCGGTGGCAGGTCTCTCCCTGCGTACCGGCTGTTTCTGCAACCCGGGCGCGGCCGAGGGCGCATTCGGGATGAGCCGGACGTCGATGCGGCAGCGGCTGTTGGCGGGCGTCGACACGATCGACCAGTACCTTGACGCGCTGGGGCTGCCGACGGGTGGTGCCGTCCGTGTCTCGTTCGGACTGGCCTCGATCGCGACCGACGCGGAGCGCCTCGTCGACTTCGTCCAGTCGACCTACCTCAACCGGGGCGCCGGTACGGAGTCACCGCTGCCACCTCGGCTGCGCTGCTGACCTCCCGCCCTCGCCGACTAGCTGACCTGGGCCACCGGTGCCGGGCGGTGCTTGATCTCCTCCATGAACGGGAACCGGGCGGTCAGCTCGGCGAACGTCAGGCCGGCCCGCCAGGCGGCGGCCACCTGGGCGACCTGCACCAGGTCCATGACGTCACCGCGGGCGAGAACCTCTCCCGAGACGCGCAGGTCAATCATGAAGTACCGGGCCTGCGAGCCCAGCCCCACGCAGACCACGCCCTCGTCGGAGTGCAGCTCGGCGCAGGTGAACCGGGCCCGCCCCTGCTCCGGCGCGGTCACCCGACCGACGTCGAGCCCGTGGCGGGCAGCGGTTTCGATCAGTGCGGGGGCCAGGCCACCCCGCTCGACCAGATCCGGGTAGAGGCGCACACCCAGCGCCGTCGACGCCTCGCTCATGACTGACTCCCACTTCCTTGTGACAGAGACCAGCAGCGCGCAGGTTACGGGAAAGTTTCCGGCACGCCTCGTCATCCTGTCCCGGGTGGACGCCCCACGGCAATAGGAAGGGTCGATTCGACCGCTATCGAGTAACCCTCGGCCGCGCCGAACTCCTTCGATGGGTCGGCGTCGTCCATCTCGGAGGCATCGAGCATTGCCATGGCGAGGACCGGCGTCGGCGGTCCGCCGCTCACTGGTCCGCATCGGGCGGTAACGGACGGTCGTGATATTGGAAACACTCTTGACAGAAAGACATGATATCGACATGCTTCGCTTTAGAGAGCGCTCTCTACCCTGGTAGACCGCCTCCTCCACCACCCCCAAGCTGAGGAGCCTCCCGTGTTCACAGCCCGGCCCAGCCTCCGCTTCCGCCCCCTCGTACTCCTGGCGGCCGCCCTCGTCGCGACAGCGACGGCGCTCGTCGTCCCGGCGCACCCCGACCGGGCCGAGGCCGCCATCGGCCCCATCAGCTGGCAGGACGAGTTCAACTCCGCCGCCGGCACGCCCGTCGACCAGAACAAGTGGCGGTTCGACACCGGCGGCGGCGGCTGGGGCAACAACGAGCGGCAGTACTACACGAGCAGCACCAGCAACGCCGTCCACGACGGCCAGGGCAACCTGGTCATCACCGCCCGCCGGGACAACCCCGCCAACTACCAGTGCCACTACGGGCGCTGCGAGTACACGTCGGCACGGTTGCTGACGGCGGCCACCTTCACCCAGACGTACGGGCGGTTCGAGGCCCGGATCAAGGTCCCACGTGGTCAGGGCATCTGGCCGGCCTTCTGGATGCTCGGCACCGGCGGCGGGTGGCCCGACGCCGGCGAGATCGACATCATGGAGAACATCGGCCGGGAGCCCAACACCGTCTACGGCACCGTGCACGGGCCCGGCTACTCCGGCGGCGGCGGCATCACGGGCAGCCGCACCCTCGGCGCGCCGCTCGCCGACACCTTTCACACCTACCGGGTGGACTGGGAACCGAACGTCATCACCTGGTACGTCGACGGGGTGCAGTACCACCGGGTCGATCCCGCTCGGCTCGGCGGCAACCGCTGGGTGTTCGACCACCCCTTCTTCATGATTCTCAACGTGGCGGTCGGTGGCAACTGGCCCGGCTACCCGGACGGCTCGACCCAGTTCCCGCAGCAGATGCTCGTCGACTACGTCCGGGTGTCCAGCTACACCTCGGGTGGCGGGGGTGACCCGACTCCCGGCACCAACCGCATCAGGGGTGCGCAGAGCGGTCGCTGCATCGACATCCCCGGTGGCAACCCGGTCGAGGGCGCCAAACTCCAGATCTGGGACTGCAACACCACTGCGGCCCAGAGCTGGACCTTCGCCTCCGACGGGACCATCCGCGCGATGGGCAAGTGCATGGACCCGGCCTGGGCCGGCACCGCCAACGGCACCGAGGTCAACCTGGTCAGTTGCAACGGCAACACCGCGCAACGCTTCACCCTCAACGCCGCCGGCGACCTGGTCAACCTCAACGCCAACAAGTGCGTGGACGTACGGGAGGCCAACCCCAACAATGGTGGCAAGCTGCACCTGTGGGACTGCCTCGGCGCGGCCAACCAGAAGTGGTCTCGCATCTGACGATCCGAGCTCGAAGGCGTGGGCCGTCCGAGGAGACTCGGGCGGCCCACCGCCGTCGGAGGGCTCCCGCTCACCTCGTGGAACCGAATTACCTCGATGGGCGGGGAGGCTCGGCTCATGACCACTATGTTCGGATTAGTCCAGAATCCGGCAGTTCCGGGAGTGAGCTCATGTCGCACCACCTCGATACGCCCCTGGCCGCCCAGGGTGGCCAGTTGTACATCGACGACCTGTACGTCTTCAACGGTGACCGCGCCACAGTCTTCGTCATGGACGTCAACAGCTCGGTGACCAAGGCCGACATCAAGCGCGGCTTCCACGCCGAGGCGCGTTACGAGATCAAGATTCACATCAACGGCACCGAGGTGGAGGACCTCACCTACCGGTTCGCCTTCGGCGAGCCGGACGGCGAGGCCCGGCAGGCCCTCCAGTTGTACGAGCTCACCGGAGCGGACGCCCGCGACGACGCCGCCATGGGCACCCCCATCGCCGAGGGGCGAACCGGCGAGGTGACGACCGGTGGCAACGTCCGGATCTGGGCCGGCCGGATCACCGACCCCTTCTACGTCGACCTCGACGAACTCGCCACCATCAACGGCGCGGTCAAGAGCGGTTCGCCTGTGGACCGCTCCGCGTGGCGGGTCGATCAGGCCAAGAACAGCTTCGCCGGCACCACAGTCGAGTCGATAGTCCTCGAGGTCTCCCACGACGAGCCACTGCTGCGCGACGGCACCGAGATCGGCGTGTGGTGTCGCACCATGCTGGCCACCGACGCCGGCGGATGGCGGCAGATCAACCGCGCCGGCCACCCCATGATGTGGCCGATCTTCTGGCCCCACGACACCGACTTCTCCGACCCCGCGAACTTCCGGCACCCCAGCAACGACCTCACCGAGGGCGGCGAGGAGATCGCGAACGCGGTCGCCGGGGTGGTCAAGGCGAACGGCACCGCACCGGACCCGCAGGCGTACGGCTGGAGCGTCGCCCGGCAGCTCTACCCCGACCTGCTGTCGTACAAGGTCGGCACGGCCGCGAACTTCGGCTTCGCGGTCCGCAACGGACGCACCCTGGCCGACAACGCGCCCGAGGTGATGTTCTCCCTGGTCCTCAACACCGGCACCACGGCCGGCCTCACCTCGGAGGTCACCAAGGCGGCCCGTTCCGCCACGTTCCCGTACGTGGTCGCGGCCTGAATCCGCTCGCGGGGCTCGGCGGCCGGCACGGGCGCCGAGCCCTTGCCGTGCGCGCCCTCCGTGACGGCCGAGCGGGCGTGACGGGCCCCTCCCGCGCACCCGACGCCACTACATCCAGCAACGAACACGATCATCGAACGCCCACCGGGTGATGCTCGCACCATTCGGGCACTTATGGGCGTTTTGCGTAGTTAGTCTTTTAAGTGCTTCCCAGGGTTCTTTAGGACAAAGGAGACTCGATGCGTAGAAAGATTCTCGCGGGCTTGGCCGGCGTCGCCGCCGTCGTCGCGCTCGCCGGACCGGCCGCCGCGGACACGACGGGCGACACGATCGTGACCCTCACCGTCGACGCCGCCGGCGGTCTGTCGATCACGGTGCCAGCGACGGCGAACATCGGGAACGGCGTGGAGGGCACGACGGTCTCCGGTCAGCTCGGCCCGGTCACCGTGCTGGACCAGCGCGGGGCGCTCACCCCCAACTGGACCGCCAACGTCGTCTCCACCGACTTCGTCACCGGCGGTGGCTCCTCCGGGGAGACGATCCCCAACATCAACGTCCAGTACTGGTCCGGCCCCGCCACGGCAACCGCCGGTGGCGGCACCTTCACACCGGGTCAGCCGACCGCCGCCCAGCAGGTGATCATCAACGTTCCCCGCACGGCGATGAGCCACACCGGCGGCACCGGCAACAACTTCGCCACCTGGAACCCGACCCTGGTGGTGGACGTGCCCGTCGGCACCGTCCAGGGTGTCTACACGGGAACGGTGACACATTCGGTGTTCTGAGCCGCTCGGCCGGCTGGTGCTGCTGGCCTCGGTCGCCCTCGTGGCGCTCGGGGTTTCGGCGGCACCAGCCGTTGCCGTGCGGGAGCAGCGACAGGACCCGGCCGAGGAAGCCGCGATCAGCATCCGGATGCTGGACATCCCGGCCAGTCGGGTGCAGGACCCCCGGGCCCAGGTCTACATCGTGGATCACCTGAAGCCCGGGACGACGATCAACCGCCGGGTCGAGGTGCAGAACACCTCCACCGAGACGCAGAAGATCGAGTTCTATTCCGGCGCCGCGTCGGTCGAGAACAACGCCTTCACAGTGCCCCAGGGGCGTACGGGCAACGAACTGAGCGGATGGATCCGGCTGAAGACCGCCACCATGGAACTGGACCCGGGCGAGCGACAACCAGTCGAGGTCGAGCTCGCCGTACCGAGGAAGGCATCCAAGGGCGAGCGGTACGCCGCGATCTGGGCGCAGGTCACCAGCGCGAAGGAACGCACCGGCAACGTCACCCAGATCCACCGGGTGGGCATCCGGGTCTACCTCGACGTCGGTCCGGGTGGTGAGCCGCCGACGGACTTCCGGATCGAAGGGTTGGCCGCCGAGCCGGGCACCGGTGAGTTCCCGGTGGTCACCGCGAAGGTCACCAATACCGGCGAACGCGCGCTGGACATGACCGGCACCCTGTCGCTGACGAAGGCGGCGGTCCAGGCCGGCCCCTTCAAGGTGACAAACGGCGTGACGATCCTGCCCGGCCAGAGCGGTCAGGTGCGGATCGAGGTCAACCAGGCCCTGCCCGCCGGGACCTGGGACGTGCACGCGAAGCTCGCCAGCGGCACCGTGGAGCGCACCGCGACCGGGAAGATCGTCCTCCCCGTGGCGGCGCCGATGACTGTCGCGACGTCCAGCGGGCCGAGTTGGCTGGTCTACACGGTCGGCGGCATCGCCGGGCTGGTGCTGGTCGCCCTTGGTGGCTGGTACCTCGTCCGGCGGCACCGGACCCAGCTGGCCTGACGTTTCCCGACCAGAGACTGCCCGGCCGTTCCCCCCGGAACGGCCGGGCAGCACCGTCTGACCGAGTTGATCATGGACTTGTGGTGGCCGACTTGGGAACAATCAGACTGATTTGTCCCCCACCACAACTCCGTGATCCACGAGGCGGGGCGGCGGGCGAGGGGTGTGGGCGGGAGTTAGATGACCGAGTGCGTCACGACCGCCACGTAGTCGCCGACCACCACCCCGGACGGGAGGGTCACCAACAACGTGGGGTTCCAGGTGGCGGAGTTCGGGCCTCCCGTTTCGCCGGACCACCCGGCGGCCGTACGCGGCGTGTTCAGCACCGCCCCGGGCTGTGGGACGAATGATCCGACCCCGGTGCTGGCAAGGGCGGGCCCGGAGGCGTAGGTGATGTTGCTGTTGGGGATGGTCTCGCCACCCGAGCCGGAGCCGGTGGTGAAGCTGGTGCTGGAGACGACGCTGACCCAGTTACCGGAGAACGGTCCACGATCGTCGGTGACGGTCACCGGGCCGAGTCGGCCCGAGACGCCTGTCGTGCCCGAGGTGACGGTGCCGAGCGCCGAGATCGCCGGGACGCTGATGGAGAGCCCACCGAGCGGGGTGATGACCAGGTCGACCGGGCGGCTCGCGGACTGGTCGAACGAGTCGGTCACCCGGACGGTGAACGGGAACGTCCCGGACACTGTGGGAGTGCCGGAGAGCAGGCCGGTGACCGGGTCGAGGGTCAGCCCGGCCGGCAGGCTCCCAGCGCTGACCGACCAGGTGAACGGGGCGGTGCCGCCGGTCACTGTGAGCTGGTACTGGTACGGCTCGTACGCCTTGCCGGGTGGGGGCGGTGGGAAGGTCAGCGTCGGCGACGCGTTCACGGTCACCGACCCGGAGGGGGCCGACTGCGGGCCGGTGCCGCCGGCGTTCGTCGCGGCCACCCGGAAGGTGTACGTGGCGCCGGCGGTCAGCCCGGTGACGATCTGGGTCGTGGCGGTTCCGCTGAAGACCCGAGGTGTCTGCGCCACCCCGCCGAGATACGGCGTCACTGTGTAACCGGTGATCGGCGATCCGCCGTTGGCCGGGGCCGTCCAGCTCACAGCGGCGGCGTTGGTTCCGGGGGTGGCCGCTGTGTTCGTCGGCGCTCCCGGGAGTGTGTAGGGGACCACCGCCGCCGAGGGCGGACTGGCCGCGCCGGTCCCGAACGCGTTCACCGCCGCCACCCGGAAGGTGTACGACGAGCCCGCGGTCAGCCCGGTCAGGGTGCGGCTGGTGGTGGAGGCGTCGAAGGTGAGTGTTGGTTGGGTGACGCCGTCCCGGATCGGGGTGATCAGGTAGCTGGTGATCGGGCTGCCGTTGTTCGCCGGCGCGGTCCAGCTCACTGTGGCGCTGGTGACGCCCGCGACAGCCGTGGGCGCTGTCGGTGTGCCCGGTGTGGACGCGTAGACGTAGTTCGCCGATCCGGCGGAGCCCCGGGTGACGACGCTGACGGTGACCGTCGCCGGGCTGGACCGGGCGGGCATGGCGGAGATGGCGAGGGTGCCGTCGGGGTTCACAGTGAAACAGCCGGCGGCCGGGCCGGAGGTGCACGGCACCAGCAGCACCGACGTGCCGGCCTGCTGCTCGGCGGCCGTACCGATGGTGATCGCTGTCGCTCCGGTGAGGTTGCTGCCGCCGACGGTCACCGGGATGCCCCCGGAGATCGAGCTCTGGGCCGGGGTGACTGTGACGCCGCTGGGTGCGGTGGCCGGCGCGATCGGTGTGGTGCTGGTGGCCAGGCCCGGGTTCGCGTCGATCGACGACGAGGTCGCCACCGTCGCGGTCTGGATCTGCGTCGGTGTCACGCCGGTGTCGGTGACGGTCGCGACGACGGTGATGGGCGGCAGGGAGGTGCCGCCGGCGAACGGGCCGTTGCTGTTGGTGCAGGTGACGGTCTGTCCGGACGGTGCGGCGCAGACCCAGCCCGAGCCGTACGCGGCGCGTGGGACGACACCGGCGGGCACGGTCTGGGTGACCGAGATGGGTGACGTCTCGGTGGCGCCGGCATCGACCCCGGCGGTGATCGCGTAGGTGACCGGGTCACCGGGCTGCGGGGTGGCGCCGACCGCGCTGGTCTGCGTGACGTTCAGGTCCGGTACCGGGTTGAAGCTGACCGCCCGAGCGTCGTCGACCTCGTGGAAGTCGGTGACCGAGCCGGTCGAACCCACCCAGCCGAAGGCTAGTTGCCGGGGGTAACCGCTGGCGTTCAGCCAGGTAGGCGACGGGTAGAGGCCGGACGCCACGACCGGGAGGCTGCCGGCAAGCGTTCGTGCCGTTCCCCCGACCGGGGTGAACCTGATCCGGTACTGGCCGGCGGGAGTGGTGATTCCGGAGTCGGTGGTGAACGGCGAGGCGGTGGTGTTGATGACCACCTCGACCGGCACCACTGACGCGGCCCGGGTGGCGGCCCGCAGCGCGAGTGCCGCCGAGGATGTGGTGGTGGCGGTGCTGTTGATCGCGCAGTAACCGACAGCGTTGCGGCCCGGCCCCCGGACCACGACCTGGCCGGGGACCCGGCCGTTCGTGGTCGAGATGTACGGCGGGTTCGTACAGCCGGTCCCCTGGTAGGTGCTGTTGCTGAAGTTGCCGAAGACGTCCAGCCCGATGCCGAGGTAGCCGTTGGAGAGGCCCGCCGACACTCCGTTGAACGCCGCCGAGTAGCCCAGCGAGCCGCCCGGCTGGCCGAGGGTGGACGGGGGTCTCGGGTTGGCCGGGTCGACGGCGGCCAGGACGAAGGCGAGGCCGTCCGCCCCGGGGTTGATGCCGCCGTACTGGTAGGTGTTGAAGGTGACGTGCAACCCCTGCGAGGTAGGCACGCTCACTGCGCCGAACACTCCACCCTGGCGGGTGATGGCGGCGGGGGTGAGGCGCAGCTTGCCGGAGCCCTGCGGGTCGGTGGAGGTGGTGCAACTGAGCAGCGGGCTGATCGTGGAGTTGCCCGCCGCGCTCAGGCAGGCGGCGTTGGTGGCGAGGAGACCGGGCACTGCTGGCACCGCCACCGCGCCGACGCCATTCGCGGTGTTGTTGTGGAAGGGTTGGTCGAACAGCACCGAGCCGGCCGCCGAGGCCGGGAGCGGCGCTACCGCGAGAACTCCCACTGTCACGGCTACCGCCAGCGTTGCGATTCTGCTCGGACGACGCCGGCCCCGAAACGACATGCCCACCCCCAGCTTTCACTCCAGTCCCGAGCCGGACTATATCCGCCAAAACCACCCAAATTTCTCGTACGGGGATAAAGACGACTGGGGTGCTCGAGCGCGCAAAAGCGGACCGACCCCCTCGGTCACGCCGGGGAGGTCGGTCCGCTGAGACTGGAAGCTGTCAGCCCTCGATGTCCCGAGGGTCGCGGCTGCGGGGGTAGGTGTCCTTCTCCCCGATAGTGCCGTCCTGCTTCTTGATCACGTGTTCGACGCCGCGGTCGGCCGCCATCTCGCGGCCCTGGGCCTGCGCGTCGGCCTTCACGTCATGCGTGCTGCTGGCGCGCTCCTGGCCCTCCGGCTTGTTCTTCCACTGCCCGTCCTCGTGGTACGTGTCGACGTCACCCTTGGCCATGGCCGGCTCCCTCCCTGCGTCTGCACTGTCCCCCCAATCAGTGCCCCGAGCCGGGCCGGGCAAACCGCCGTCCTCAGGAGACGGCGGGGCAGTTGTTGCTCACCCGCCGCAGGATCTGCTCGCGTTCGTCGGTGGTGATGCCCGACGGCGTGCCGTCGAAGTGAGTCTCGACCTTGTCCCAGCCGCGGCGCTGCTCGTAGTGCAGGTGCGGGGCCCCGGAGTTCCCGGTGCTGCCGAGCCGCCCGATCTGGTCACCCTGGGCGACCTCCTGACCGACGGTGACCAGCGGTGGTTCGAGCATGTGCAGGTACTGCGTCTCCCACTTGCCGCCGTGGTCGATCTTCACCCAGTAGCCGCCGCCGCGCCCACGTGGACCCTCCGGGTTCTCCGGGGTCCGACCACCCAGCGAACCGTTGATGCCCGCCACAGTGACAGTGCCGGCGTACGAGGCGAGCACCGGCCGCCCCCACGTCTCACCCTCGACCGGGAAGAAGTCGACGTCGTAGTCGTCGTGACCGGGGTAGGTGCTGAGCTGCCACGTCTCGCCGCAGGTCACCGGCATCTGGAAGAGCGGGCGCGGCCCGGCCGGTCGCAGCATCGGCACCGCCACCACCGCGACACCCAGGACGGCCGCCGCCGCGACGAGCGCGAGCAGGACGCGGATGGCGCGGCTTCGAGGGCGGCGGTGGGAGCGGGATCTGGTGGGGCGACCGGTCGTCACCGGCCCGAGCATGGCAGATCCCGGCAACATCCCCGCTCCGAGGGCGCACCCCCACAGCCTTGACATTGCAGTCGCATCGCAAACGAGATACCGTCAGATGCAATGCAGTCGTATTGCAACGAGAGTGGGCTCCCATGCACGTGATCGCGTTGTCCGAGGTGACCGCCGCCATGACCGCCCTGGTCGGCGGTAAGGCGGCCGGGCTGGGCGAGCTGATCAGGCACGGCGAGCGGGTCCCCGACGGTTTCTGCGTCACCACCGAGGCACACCGGCTCGGCGTCGTGCCCACTGCCGAGGTCGTCGCCGCGTACCAGCGACTCGGCGCGGGCCCGGTGGCGGTGCGCTCCAGCTCGACCGCCGAGGACCTGCCGGACGCGAGCTTCGCCGGGCAGCAGGACACCGTCCTCAACGTCACCGGCACCGCCGAGCTGATCGCCGCCATCGAGAAATGCTGGGCATCGCTGCACGGTGACCGCGCGACCGCCTACCGCGACGCCCGCGGCATCGATCACCAGACGGTGCGAATGGCCGTCGTCGTGCAGCGCATGGTCACACCCGCGGTGGCGGGAGTGCTGTTCACAGCGAACCCGCTGACCGGGCGCCGCGACGAGATGGCCGTCGACGCCGCTGCCGGCCTCGGCACGACAGTGGTGGACGGCGCCGCCGCCGTCGACCACTACGTCCTCGACGACGTCGCGCGCACCGAGGCCGGTTGCCTGACGTCCGCGCAGCTGGCCCGCCTCCGCGCCACCGGCGAGCGGTTGCAGGCCCACTTCGGCGGCCCGCAGGATGTGGAGTGGGCGATCGACACGGACGACGTGCTGTGGCTCCTCCAGTCCCGGCCGATCACCAGCCTGTTCCCCGCCCCGCCGCTCAGCGAGAAGCCCCTCCCCCGCGTCTACCTGGAGTTCGGGCACGTTCAGGGCATGCTCCAACCGGTCACTCCGATGGGCATGTCGACACTGCGGACGCAGATCGCCGCGATGCTCGCCGCGCTCGGGGTACGGGTCGAGATCGTCGACATCGGTGGCCGCCTCTACGGTGACCTGACCGACCTCGCGCGCGACCGGTCGTCCCGCAAGCGACTGGTGAAGCTCCTGGCCGTCGACTTCGGGCCGCGCGCCCAGGCGGTGATGCAGCACGTGCTGGCGGATCCCCGGTTCGCCCCGACCAGCGGCGGCCCCCGGCGCGGTGGGGCACCGGGAGCCGCGTCGCTGCGGACGGCCCGCCGCGCGGTGGTGGGGATCCTGCGGGCGCTGGCCCGTCCCGAGGCCGCGCGGACCCGGATGTTCGAGGCGATCGAGCAGCTGAGGGTGAGCTCGGCAGCCCCCGCCGATCTGCGTACCACCGCCGACCGGCTGCGCTTCGTGCAGGCGCAGGACGACGACGCCGACGACAGCGCCGACGCGATCATGTGGCCGATCGTCGCCGGGATGCTCGCCGCCGCCCTGCCGACCGCGCTGCTCAAGGGCATCGCCGGCCCGGACGAGATCCACACTGTGCTCGGCGGCATGCCGCACAACGTCACCATCGAGATGGACCTGGCCCTGTGGCGGCTCGCCCAGGGCGTGGGCGACCACCGCCAGCTTCTCCTCGACACCCCGCCGGCCGAGTTGGCCGCACGCCACCTGCACGGGACGCTGCCCGACATCGGCATGGCGGCCTTCCTGGACACCTACGGGCACCGGGGCGTCGCCGAAGTCGACCTCGGAGTGCCGCGCTGGGCGGAGGACCCCACACCGGTCTTCGCCGCGGTCGTCAACTACCTGCGGGTGACCGATCCGCAACAGGGTCCCGACCAGCGCTTCCAGCGGGCTGCCTCAGCGGCGGAGACAGCGCTGGAGGAATTGGTCACCCGAGCTCGGCGTCGGCGGCCGGTGCGGGGCAGGATCGCCGGTTTCCTGTTGCGCCGGGCGCGGTCGTTGGCCGGCCTGCGCGAGGCCGGCAAGTTCGCCGGGCTGTACCCGCTGGGCGAGACCCGTCGCCAACTGCTGCTCATCGGCGCCGACCTGCACGCCCGCGGGTTGCTGGACCAGCCCGACGACATCATGTTCCTGACCCTCGACGAGGTGCACACGGTCGTACACCAGGGTGTTGATCTGCGCGGCACCGTGACCGCCCGACGGGCCGTGCACGGCCGGGAGCTGCGGCGTCGGACGGTACCGGTGGCACTGCTCTCCGACGGTACGGATGTCGAGACCGTCCTGCCGGCGGCATCGACCGGCGACGGGACGCTCACTGGAGTGGGTGCGTCGGCGGGCCGGGTGACCGGCCCCGCCCGGGTGGTGCGCGACCCGAGCACCGCCCACGTCGAGCCCGGCGAAGTCCTGGTGGCCGCGACCACGGACCCGGGCTGGACCCCGCTGTTCCTCACCGCGTCGGCGCTCGTCACCGAGACCGGCGCGATCATGGCGCACGGCCCGACGGTGGCCCGTGAGTACGGCATTCCCGCCGTCATCTGCGTGCCGGACGCCACCCGGACCATCACCACCGGGCAGCTCGTCACGGTGGATGGCGGCGCCGGCACCGTCACGCTGCACCGACCCTCGGCCTCCGAGCGAGAAGGACGACAATGACCGACACGAAGACACCGACCAGGGCGCGGGTGGGCCCGCTGCTGCGGCGGGCGGCCGAGGCCGAGGCCGCGACGTGGCGCAGCCTGTACGTGTGGGCGCGGCGTCGTCCACTGCCGCTGGGGCCCGGCGACGAGCCGTTCGGCTACCTCGGGGTGGTCAGGCCGATCCTGGGCATCTTCATCGGCCTCTCGGTCGTGGAGATCCCGATCTTCGACGTGGTGGTCACCCACGTGGTGCCGTGGCGGCCCGCCCGCTGGATCGTGTTGGGCCTCGGCATCTGGGGTCTGCTCTGGATGATCGGCCTGTTCGCCAGCATGACGATCCACCCCCACGTCGTGGGTGACCGGGGCCTGCGGGTGCGGCTCAGCTGGGGCATCGACGTCTGGATCCCGTGGACCGAGGTCGAGGCGCTGCGCAAGCGCTACCGTTCGCTGCCGTCGAGCAAATCGGTGCAGGTCGAGCAGGAGGGCGACCGGCGGGTGGTGTCCATCTCGGTCGGCAGCCAGACCAGCATCGACGTCCTGCTGCGCCGGCCGCTGACCTTCGACCTGCCGAAGACCGGGTCCACGCCGGTCAGCGAGCTGCGACTGTACGCCGACGACCCGGACGGCCTGCTGCGCAGCGCGCGGGGCACTCCGGTGAGCCAGACCGTCAGCCGGTGACCGCCGCGCTGGCGGAGTCTCCGGGCCACCCACTGTGAAACGATCGAGGCCATGCCCAAGAAGGTCGATCACCAGGAGCGACGCACCCTCATCGCGGACGCGCTGATGCGGGTCGCCGCGGATCAGGGCCTGGAGGCCGTCAGCCTCCGACACGTGGCCGCCGAGGCCGGTGTGTCCGCCGGGATGGTCCAGCACTACTTCCGGACCAAGGACGAGATGATGGCGTTCGCGTTGAGCGTGGTGCGTGAGCGCAGCCAACTCCGGGTCACCGAGGCGGTGGCGCGGCTGGGCGAGAACCCCTCGCCTCGGCTGCTGCTGCGCACGATGCTCGCCGCGCTGCTGCCGCTCGACGAAGCCGCCCGCGACAACGGGCGGGTGGCGCTCGCGTTCCTCGCCTACACGGCGGTGCGACCGTCGGCCGCGCCCAGCCTGCACGAGGACACCGCGCAGTTCACCGGGTTCATCGCCAGCGTCCTGCCCGACCGCCACCGCGCCGCCGCCGCGGCCGGCCTGCTGGCGCTGATGGAAGGGCTCGGCGTCTACCTGCTGGGCGGGCAGTACACCGCCGAGCAGGCGCTGGGCGCGCTGGACGCCCACCTCGACCTGCTCTTCGACTGATCCCGTCGTAGCTGGCCGTTGGCCCCCGAACGAGGGGCGGCACCGACCAGGATGAGCGGATGAGCCGCGTCCACCGGGCCCGGCCGGTGCTGGTCGAGGAGGCACACCGGGCCACCACCTTCGAGATCTTCTTCGACCTGGTCCTGGTCTTCGCGCTGACGCGGCTCATCGGTTTCATGGCGGAGTCGCTGGGACCGCTCACCCTCTACCAGGGCCTGCTGCTCCTGCTCTGGTTCTGGTACGCGTGGAGCTGCTACGCCTGGCTGGGTAACCAGGTCCGCGCGGACAACGGCCCCGTGCTGGCCGGAATGCTCGCGGCGATGGCCGCCATCTTCGTGGCCGCCCTGGTGATCCCGGAGGCATGGCAGCGCCACGACGGCGCGTTGAGCCCGCCGCTCACACTGGCCATCGCCTACATCGTGGTCCGCGGGGTGCACCTCGCTCTGATGACCTACGCCTCGTCCGGCAACCCGCAGTACCGCCGGCAGACAGTGCGCTTCGCCGTGTCCACCACACTCGCCTGGGTTCCGCTCCTGGTGGGAGCCGTCCTCGGCGGGACCGCGCAGACAGTGCTGTGGACAGTGGCGTTCCTCGTCGACTACGGCGGCGGCCGGATCGCCACCGCCGCCAGCTTCGGCGAGGTCCGCAGCGGCGCCCACTTCGCCGAACGCCACGGTCTGGTGCTGATCATCGTGCTCGGTGAGTCCCTGCTGTCGGCCGGGGCCGGCGTGGGCCTGGCCATGATCGCCTGGCCGATGCTGGTGGCCGCGGTGTTCGGCTTCGCCGCGACCGTGTGCCTGTGGTGGCTCTACTTCGTGGGCGTCGCCCCGGAGGCCGCGAAGGTGCTGACCTCGGCCTCGCCGCGTACCCGACGCCGCCAGCAGTTGGCGTCGGACGCTTACACGCTGGCGCACCTGCCGCTGGTCGCCGGGGTCGTCTACTTCGCCCTGGGCATCCACCTGATCCTCGCAAGCCTGACGGATCAGCCTCGGCACCCCGCCGGGGAGCCGATGGGATGGCCGGCGACGACAGTGCTCTACGGCGGTGCCGCGCTCTACCTCATCGGTCGTCTGCTGTTCCTCCGGCTGACCGTCGGCGGCTCGCCGGGCCATCTCGTCGCGATCGGCGTCGTCCTCCTGCTGCTGCCGGTGTCCCGGATCCTGCCCGCGCTGGCCGCCCTCGGCCTGCTGACTGCCATCCTCACCGCCCTGGTCCTGTACGAGCGGCTGCCCCGGGCCGTCTGACCCCTCCCATGTCAGACGACCCGGGTCGACGTGTTCAGCTCGCCCTGGTGCCCCGCGCCTTCAGTCGGCGCAGCTCGTCGGCGGACATCAGCCAGGTGGAGTTCGTCGTGCCCAGGCCGAGGAGCACCTGGTCGAAGGTGTTGCCGTCGTTGTCGTCGGTGTAGCAGACGCTCACCTCGCCCCAGGGCGACGCGGCGACCGCGAAGTGCTCCTGGCGGCCCGTCGTGGTCTGGCTCAGCGCCTGGGCCGCCAGCCGGCCGGTGGACGTGCCGTCCGGGTTGAGGCCCCGCGCCCAGACGTCCGGATTGGCGCCGGACACCGTCCAGCCCACCACCACGTTGTCCTGGTCGTCGATGCCGACAGCGGGAGCGGTGGCGCCGGCGCCGGTGGAGACCGGAACCTCGTCGTGCCGGGCCGCGCCCGCGGCGGTGAACGATCGGGCCCAGACACCCCGGGTGCCGGTGTGGTCGGATTCCCACCCGACCGTGAAGCCACCGGCGAAGTTCGCCGCCACCGAGGCGCGCTGCTGCTGCCCGCCGCTCTGCGCGTTGGCCGTCCGCCGCGACAGCGCCACGGCACCGTTGGACCGGGCCAGCCGGGTCAGCCCGATGTTGTACGAGCCGTTCGCGTCGGCGTCCTCGTCCCAGACCACCAGCGCCTCGCCGGAGGCGGACACCGCGACGTCGGGACGGTGGTGCGCGCCAGTCGTCTGCGAGGCCGTCACCTCGTACGCCTTGGTGGTGGCGGTGGTGAAGCCGGCGGCCTTGACGGTGGCGGGAGCGGTGCCCTGCACGTCCTCCCAGACCACTGTGAAGCCGACGGCGGCGGCGTTGGTGGGCGCGCCGTCCGGGTCGACCGACACCTTCGGCCAGATCTGCTGCCCGGCGTCGCTGGCGTTGGCCTGCCCCGAGCCGAGCACCGCGCCGGTGGGTGACACCACCCGGTACTGGATGTTGAAGACGCCGTTGCCGTCACCGTCGGCGGCCCAGACCACCACGGCGTTGCCCCGGTCGTCGAGCCCGACGTCGGGGCTGAGGTGCCGCCAGGCGGCCCCGCTGGTTCCCCCGGTGGAGAGCTTCAACTCGTACGCGGGGGTGCCGTCGCGGAACAGCCGCAGGTAGGTCTCGCTGTGGGTGTCGTCCTCCGGTGCGGTGCTGTCCCGGTCGTCCTCCCAGACCACTGCGACGTGGCCGTTGCGGTTCATGGCGATGGACGGCAGGTCCTGGTCGCCCGTGGCGACGCTGTTCGCTGTGGTCCAGGTGACCGCCTCGGCGGTCATCGCGGTCGGGCCGAGAACCACGCTCGGGACCAGCAGGGACGCGGTGAACAGTGCGGTGATCGCTGTCATGGTGGCTCTCTCCCTTACCCGGCCTGCAGGCCGGGCTGGCCGTCGAGGATGACGAACGAACGCACCGTGGACGCCGCCGCGCCGTGCTCGGTCACGGAGTTCACAGCGCGGAAGTCCGCGCGGACCTGGCTGCGGCTGATCGTGGTACGGACGTAGCCGCGCCGGTCCGAGTAGAACTTCAGGTGCGGGTTGGCCGCCGCGTTCGGGACCGTGGTGCTGCCACTGCCGTTGCCGGTCGAGCTGATCGAGGTGCAGACCAGCTCGGTGCCGACGGTGGCCGAGGAGGGGTTGGCGTAGTCGGCCTTGAGGTCGTTGGCCCACGACCGGTGCACGTCGCCGGTGAGCACCAGCGGGTTGCGCACCCCACGCTGCTGCCAACCGTTCTGGATGCGGCTGCGGGAGGCCCGGTAGCCGTCCCACGCGTCCATGCTCGCCGCCCCGTTCGCGTCGAGCTGCTGGGCGAAGAAGACCTGCTGGCCGAGGATGTCCCAGGTGCCGTAGCGCTGGGCCAGCCCGTCGAGCAGCCACGCCTCCTGGGTGGCGCCGGTCAGCGACCGGGAGGCCAGGTCCGCGTCGGCGCAGACCTTCCAACCATCGCCGCAGGCCTGGTCGTCGCGGAACTGGCGGGTGTCGAGCATGTGGAAGGTGGCGAGTTGTCCCCACCGGACCCGTCGGTACAGCGGGATGCTGTTGCCGATGGCGGCGGACGCCGGTCGCAGCGGCATGTTCTCGTAGTAGGCCCGGTACGCGGCGGTGCGCCGCGCGGTCCACTGGGCGGCGGTCAGCGTCGGGCTGCTGTCGTTGCGGACCATGTTGGCGTAGTTGTTCTCCACCTCGTGGTCGTCCGGGACCACCAGCCAGGGTGCCGCCGCGTGGGCCGCCTGCAGGTCGGGGTCGGACTTGTACAGCGCGTACCGGCGGCGATAGTCGGCCAGCGAGACGATCTCGGAGCCGACGTGCTGCCGCACAGTGGAGCTGCCGACGCCGCCCTCGTAGATGTAGTCACCGAGGTGCAGGATCAGGCCGGGGTTGTCCTCGGCCATCCTCCGGTACGCCGTGTAGTAGCCGGCCTCGTAGTGGGCGCAGGAAGCGAAGGCCATCACCAGGTCACGGCCGAAGGCGCTGGGCGCCGGGGCGGTCCGGGTCCGCCCGACCGGCGAGATCTGGCCCTGGGCCCGGAACCGGTAGTAGTAGTCGGAGTCGGCGGCGAGCCCGCCCGCGATGGCGTGCACGGAGTGCGCGTCGGCGTACCGGGCGACCACCGAGCCGGAGGCGACCAGCGAGGTGAACCGGTCGGTGGTGGACACCTGCCACTCCACTGTCACGTCGGCGTTGGCCATGCCGCCCTGCCCGTCGGCATTGAGCGGGGAGGGTGCCAGCCGGGTCCAGAGGACCACGCTGTCGGGAGCCGGATCACCGGAAGCGACACCAAGTTTGAAGGGGTACGGCACCGCGGCGCGGGCACCCTGGCGGGGTGTCACAGCGACTCCGGCGGTCACCAGTCCACCGAGGACGAAGATGCGACGGCTCAGCCTTTTCATGGTCAACAGCCTCGGGAACGTCGATGAACGGCAATGACTGCGGGGCGGAATCCGACATGACGGAATGCTGTCCACGCCAAGGCGTTCAGGTGTCCGGACCGCCGGGGGCGGGGATCGGACCGTCAGGTGAGCGGGGAGGGCGACTCCGCGCCGGGGATCACCAGCGTCGGCGTGCCGGACCCGTCCGCCGGAACGCTCCAGACGTCGGGCTGGCCGTCGTCCCGACGCAGCGCGTAGGCCAGTCTTCCGTCGTCCAGCCACGCGGCCTGGTCATCGACGCTACGGACCTCGGCGGTCGGGGTGACCCGCATGCTCGACAGGTCCAGGACCGACAGCCGCCAGCCCTTCGCCGGATCGGCGTCGACCGCCTCCTTGAACGCGAGCCGGGCGCCGTCCGGTGACAGCGACGGGCACTCGACGTTCTCCTTCAGCGTCTCGACAGTACGAGCCGCGAGGTCGCCCCGGACGAGGTACCGCCTACCACCGGTCGCCATCGTCGCGTAGAAGCTGTTGTCGTCGGCGGTGAAGGTGACGCCCCAGTAGTTGACGTCCGCGTTGCGATAGCCCCGGCCGTTCCGGGTGATCGCGAACTCTTCGAGCGAGGCCACAGTGGTGCCGGTACGGGTGTCGAGGATCCCGGTGCGGGTGGAGAAGCCACTGGAGGTGTACGAGTCGCCACCGACGAACGTCGTCCAGGAGACCATCCGGCCGGACGCCGAGACCCGGGCCCGGTTCGGCAGCCCTGGCACACTGACCGCCTTCGTCTGGCGCAGCGTCGCGTCGAGCACGACAACCTGGTACGACCACGCGGTCTCCGGCTTCAGACAGACCCCGGTGCCGGCCGCCGCGTACACCCGGAGGCACTCCAGGCCGGCGACGGTGCGCGGCCCGGCCGGGTCGGTCGCGGCGACCGTGGAGACGTGCCGGTCGGTGATCGCCAGCAGGCGGGGCCCGGGTGCCAGGGTGACCGCCTGCTCGCCGCTGGCGGGTGGCGGCGTCCGGGGAGCCTGCGCGGCAGTGGCGGCGTAGCCGGCCGCCACCGCGCCCAACAGCACGGCCGAGGCGACCACCACGCCGAGCTTCCCTCGGGTCGACATCGCGGTCATCGGGGCACCTTCCGGGTGGTGAGTCGGGACGGGGAGGCCAGCAGGAGCAGCGTGCCGACCAGGACGCCGGCGACGGCCACGGCCGCCACGCGAATCGCGTTCTCCGGCCCCCACGCCTGCCAGGCCAAACCGAACAGCACTGAGGAGACGAGGTACGCGAGGGCCTGCCCGGTCTGCACCAACGCGATTCCGGTGGTCCGCAGGCGCGCCGGCAGCACCGGACCGGCGAGCGCGATGAGCACGCCGTCGGTGGCCGCGTAGAAGGCCCCGTACAGAGTCAGCGCCAAGGCGATCAGCGGCCAACCGTCGACCGGGCCGGCCAGCAGCAGGTACGTCGCACCGAGGGCGGTGTAGCCGCCGATCACCACGGGCAGGCGACCGATCCGGTCGGCGAGTACGCCGAGCGGAGCGGCGAGCAGTAGGTACGCCAGGCTGGTCCCCACCGCGAGCAGCGGGAACCAGCGCAGGCCAAGGTCCATCCGGCGTTGCAGCAGCAGGTAGACGAAGCCGTCGCCGATGGTGGCCAGCCCGAGCATCGCGGCGGCCAGCACCAGCCGCCGGGCCGGGCCGTCGCGCAGCAGCCCGAACGCCTCGCGGACGGAGACCTTCGGGTCGTTGGTCTCGTCCGCCGTCTCGCCGTTCGCCGTCTCGCCGTCCGCCGTCTCGCCGGGCGGGTGCTCCCGGACGAAGAGCACGAGCACCACGACGGCCAGGGCCGCGATGCAGAAGCTGGTGACGAAGACCGCGTCGTACGACTGCCCGACGACCAGCAGGACCGCGAACGCGGCGAGCGGCCCGAGGAACGCGCCGACGCTGTCCATCGCCCGGTGCACCCCGAACGCCCGACCCAGCGCCTCGGGTGGCGTGGAGAGCGTGATCAGCGCGTCGCGCGGCGCGCTGCGAACACCCTTGCCGAGCCGGTCGACGGCGATGACGGCGCCGATCGCCGGGATCGAGCGACCGGCGAGCAGCAGGCCGAGCTTCGCGACCGCCGACAGCGCGTAGCCGATGCCGGCGATCAGCTTGCGCCGCCGGAACCGGTCGGCGGCGAAACCACCGACGACCCGCAGCAGTGCTGTGGCGCCGGTGTGGACGCCGTCCAGCACACCGAAGGCCACCGGGCTGAGGTGAAGGCCCAGCACCAGATAGAGCGGAAGGACCGCGGCCACCATCTCGGCCGACACGTCGGTGATCAGACTGACAGTGCCGAGCGCGACGACGTTGCCGCTGACCATCGCGAGCCGACGGCGTCGGGGCCCCGACCCGGGTTCCTCGGCGACCGGTCGGGAGACCGTCGACAGGTACACGAGCATCTCCTCTGATCGACAGTCGACGGGCAGCCATCGTCCGTACTCAGTGGAGAGGGCACAACGGACCGCGGGTGGCATCCGGGCGAGGGTCGGGTGAACGGGCTGACAACACCGAGGTGTTCGCCTGCCGGGACGCACTGTTCATCCGCCCGTCGCCCGCCGGCTCATCGACCTTCCTACATTCCTTGCGCTTCTCCCACGAGGTAAGGAGTCCTGGATGGACATTCGATTCCCCCGTCCGTCGCTGACGCTGGGGGTGGTCACGGTGATCGTCGCCGCGACCGCCGCCGTCGTCGTGACCGGCGCTGGCGCGGCGTCGGCGGCGAGCGTGACCTTCACGCCGGTCGCCGACACCTACGTCCAGAGCGACACGGCTGCCACCAACTACGGCACGTCCACGCAGGTGGTGGTCGACAACTCGCCAGCGCGGCGCTCGTTCCTGCGCTTCACGGTGAGCGGTGTGAGCGGCACGGTGACCGGCGCCAAGCTGCGACTGCGCACGATCAGCGGCAACAGCGGCAGCGACGCCGGTGGCACGTTCCGCCGGATGTCCAACACCACCTGGTCGGAGACCGGCACCACCTGGAACAACCAGCCGACCATCGACGGGGCCACGCTCGGCACGATCGGCGCGGTCAGCGGCAACAGCTGGTACGAGGTCGACGTCACGGCCGCCGTCACCGGCAACGGCACGTACAGCTTCGGTGCCACCTCGACCAGCGGTGACGGCGCCTACTACGACACCCGAGAGAGTGGCGCTGACGCTCCGCAGCTGGTGGTCACCACCGGGAGCACCACGCCGCCTCCGTCGGGCGACCCGGTGTTCGTCGGTGCAGGGGACATCGCCGACTCGGGCTCCGGCGACAGCGCCACCGCGACGCTGCTCGACAGCATCCCGGGAACTGTCTTCACCACCGGCGACAACGTCTACGACAGCGGGACGGCGTCGCAGTTCAACAGCTACTACGAGCCCACCTGGGGTCGGCACAAGTCCCGCACCCGCCCGTCGCCGGGCAACCACGACTACAACACGTCGGGCGCGACCGGCTACTACAACTACTTCGGTACGTCGGCCGGCCCGAGCGGTCGCGGCTACTACTCGTTCGACCTCGGCAACTGGCACGTCGTGTCGCTGAACTCGAACATCAGCATGTCGGCCGGATCGACGCAGGAGCAGTGGCTGCGCGCGGACCTGGCCGCCAGCAGCAAGCCGTGCACCATCGCGTACTGGCACCACCCGCTGTTCACGTCCAGCTCCAACCACGCGCCGTCGACGTCGACGCGTCCGCTGTACCAGGCCCTCTACGACTACAACGCAGACGTCGTGGTCTGGGGGCACAACCACGTGTACGAGCGGTTCGCCCCGATGAACCCGGCCGGTGGCGCCGATTCCAGCCGGGGTCTGCGCAGCTTCGTCGCGGGGATGGGCGGCGCCGGCCACTACGGCTTCGGCACCATCCAGCCCAACAGCGAGGCGCGTAACAGCTCAGCCTGGGGCGTCCTGAAGTTCACACTGCACTCCAACAGCTACGACTGGCAGTTCGTGCCAGTAGCCGGCCAAACCTACGCAGACACCGGCACCAACACCTGCCACTGACGGACGCGTGCCCCCTGTCCGCGAGGCGGGCAGGGGGCACGTGCGTACCGGCCGAGCGTCAGCGGGCGGTGCCGGCGCGACGCTTGTTGTAGACGTCGAAGGCGACCGCCACGAGCAGGACGAGACCCTTCACCACCGACTGGGTCGACTGGTCGATGCCCATCAGCTGCATGCCGTTGCTCATCACCGCCATGATCAGACCACCGACCATCGCGCCCACCACCGTGCCGACGCCACCGGTGACCGCCGCGCCGCCGATGAAGGCCGCGGCGATCGCGTCCAACTCGAACATGTTGCCGGCGGCGGGCTGGGCGCCGTTCGACCGCGACGAGTAGATGACGCCGGCCACCGCCGCCAGGAAGCCCATGTTCACGAACATCCAGAAGTTGACGGTGCGGACCTTCACCCCGGACAGCGCCGCCGCCGACAGGTTGCCGCCGATGGCGTAGACCTGGCGACCGAAGACGGTACGCCGGGTGAGCAGGCCATAGACCAGCACCAGGACCGCCAGGATGATCAGCACGATCGGCAGCCCTCGGGCGTGCGCCAGCTGCCAGGCGAAGTACATGAGGACCGCGCCAACCAGCACGACCCGGGCGACGAACAGCGGGAACGACTCGACGGGCTGCTGGTAGCGGATCCGCGCCACCCGGGTGCGGAAGCCACTGACCGCGTAGCCGGCCACGGCGACAGCGCCGATCAGCAACGTGAAGGCGTCGAAGCCCTGCCCACCGAGCAGGCCGTTGAGGAAGCCCGCCGCGACCTGCTGGTACTCGGACGGGAACGGCGACAGCGAGATGTTGTCGAGCACCCGCAGGGTCAGACCCCGGAACAGCAGCATGCCGGCCAGGGTCACGATGAACGCCGGAATGCCGGCGTACGCCACCCAGAACCCGTGCCACGCGCCGACCGCGACGCCGACGACCAGCGCGGCCACGACGCCGATCCACCAGGGGTGACCCTGCTGGATCACCAGGACGGCGGAGACCGCTCCGGTGAGCGCGACGACCGATCCGACCGACAGGTCGATGTGCCCGCCGATGATCAGGATGACCATCCCGATCGCGAGGACCAGGATGTACGAGTACTGGAGGACGATGTTGGTGATGTTGCCGGGGCTCAGCAACACCCCGTCGGTCAGGACCGCGAAGAGCGCGACGATGACGACCAGGGCGACGTAGATCCCGCTCTGCCGCAGGTTGTTCAACACCAGCGCCCGAAGGTCGCTCGTCCCGCTGTGCAGGGCGGCGGTGGGCGTGCTGTCCGGGGGCGTGGGGCGCTCCGTCGAAGGGGTCTTGATGCTGGTCATCCGACGAGCTCCTTGTCCTTGGTCATCAGCTCCATGAGGCTCTCCTGAGTCGCCTCGGCCACCGGCATCTCGCCGGTGATCCGGCCGGCGGCGAGGGTGTAGATGCGGTCGCACATGCCGAGCAGCTCCGGCAGCTCGGAGGAGATGACGATCACCGCCTTACCGGCGGCCACCAGGCGGTTGATGATCGTGTAGATCTCGTACTTGGCGCCGACGTCGATCCCGCGGGTGGGCTCGTCGAGGATCAGCACGTCCGGGTCGGTGAACAGCCACTTCGACAGCACGACCTTCTGCTGGTTGCCGCCGGAGAGCTTGCCGACCACCGCCATGACGCTCGGCGTGCGGATGTTCATCTCCTTGCGGCTGGCCTCGGCAACCTTGATCTCCTCGTTGCCGTTCACCCAGCCCAGGCGGGACAGCCGGTCCAACGCGGCGGCGGACACGTTGCGCCGCACGTCGTCGATGAGGTTGAGGCCGTAGCGCTTGCGGTCCTCGGTGACGTAGGCGATGCCGTTGTCGATCGCCTCGGCGACGGTGCGCGCCTGCACCTCCCGCCCGTGGACGAAGAGTCGGCCCCGGATGTCGCGCCCGTAGGACCGACCGAACACGCTCATGGCCAGCTCGGTCCGCCCGGCCCCCATGAGGCCCGCGATGCCGACGACCTCACCGGCGCGTACGGACAGCCCGACGCCCTCGACGACCATCCGGTCCTGGACCGGGTGCCGCACCGTCCAGTCCTCGATGCGCAGGACCTCGTCACCGGGGGACGACTCGCGGTCGGGGTAGAAGCTGTCCAGGTCGCGCCCGACCATGCCCCGGATGATCCGCTGCTGGGTCACCTCGTCGGACCTCATGTCGAGGGTCTCCACGGCGCGCCCGTCGCGGATGACTGTGGTCGAGTCGGCGATGGCGGTGATCTCGTTGAGCTTGTGCGAGATCATGATGCAGGTGATGCCCTGCTCCTTGAGGGCCCGCAACAGGTCGAGCAGGTGCGCCGAGTCGATGTCGTTGAGCGCGGCGGTGGGCTCGTCCAGGATGAGCAGGCGCACCTTCTTCGACAGCGCCTTGGCGATCTCCACGAGCTGCTGCTTGCCGACGCCGAGCTGGATGACCGGGGTGACCGGGTTCTCGTGCAGCCCGACGGACGCCAGCAGCTTCGCCGCTTCGGCGTTGGCGAAGTTCCAGTCGATGAGCCCGCTGCGGCCGCGCCGCTCGTTGCCGAGGAAGATGTTCTCCGCGATCGACAGGTACGGCACCAGGGCGAGCTCCTGGTGGATGATGACGATGCCGTTGGCCTCGCTGTCGCGGATGCCACGGAACTGCATCGGCTTGCCGTCGAAGAGGATCTCGCCGTCGTACGAGCCGGACGGGTAGACGCCGGACAGCACCTTCATCAGGGTGGACTTGCCGGCGCCGTTCTCACCACAGATGGCGTGGATCTCCCCGCGGCGCACTGCGAGGGTGACGTCCTCCAGCGCGGTCACGCCGGGGAAGGTCTTGGTGATGCGACGCATCTCGAGGATGGTGTCGTCCATTGTCACTGTCCTCCGTCAGGTCTGGACGGGTACACGCCCAGGCGTCGGGCCCGGCGGCGCAACCTCAACAGTGACCTGGCTCGCACCGACCCCTTCGCGGAGATCACCGGTGGTCGGCCCGCCAAGACCGTC
>NZ_JBEZGJ010000059.1:0-37552 GCF_040649965.1 Micromonospora sp. NPDC048843 | reverse complement strand
CGGTCGGCGTGGTAGCGGTCATCGTGCCGTGGAACCTGCCGCTGCTGCTGCTCACCTGGAAGGTGGCTCCGGCGCTGGCCTGCGGCAACGCCGTCAAGAGGTTTGCGTCATCCGGAACGGCTCCGGTGACGCAAACCTCTTGATCATTTCAGGGTGGTTGTGGTGGTGGTTGTGGTTGGGGTTGGGGTTAGCGGCGGGCGCAGGTGACTGTGGGGAGCCCGTTGGTTCCTGTGGAGCTCGCTAGGAAGCCGAACGTCGTGGTGCCATTCGGTGCGACTGTGCCGTTGTAACCGACGTTCGTCGCCGTCACCGTCGAGCCGGACGATGTCTGGGTGGCACCCCAGATCTGACTGATCGCCTGCCCGTTGGGCCAGGTCCAGTTCGCCGTCCAACCGGCGAACGGCGTACTGCCGTGGTTCATGATCGTGACCTCGCCCTGGAAACCGCCCTGCCAGGTGCTGGACACCTTGTAGGTGGCCATGCAGTCACCGCCGGACGGCGGTGGGGTGGTCGGGTCGGTCGGCGGATCCGTGGGGTCGGTCGGCGGGTCGGTCGGGTCGGTCGGCGGGTCGGTCGGGTCGGTCGGCGTGCCACCCGGACCGACACCGGTGACCTGGCCGCTGCCGCCGTCGAAGGTCACGTCGGAGCAGCCGAAGAAGTTCTCCTGCGAGTCCGAGCGGACCCAACGGGAGTAGATGATGTGCCGGCCACTCTTACCCGACGGCAGGTTGCCGCTGAAGTAGTAGTGCCCGTCGTTGCTGCCGACCGAGCCGCGCTGCGGCGGGTTGGTCACCGTCAGGAACGGCTCCTCCAGGTCACTCCAGGCCAGGGCCCGGGTCGGGCTCCAACTGTTCTTGGTCACGTAGAAGTAGAACGTGCCCGGGTGGTGCGCCCAGTTGCTGTACTTGAAGTCCAACCGCGCGCCGGCGGTCAGGTGGGTCAGCGGCCAGTCGGTGCGGGGCAGGTCGTAGCCGCGGAAACCGGTTGCTCCGCCGCTGCACAGTTGCCCGTCCGGAATGAAGCCGGTGGTGCGGCCGCCAGCGTCGGAGCGCAGCACGCTGAACCAGTTGTACAGCGAGTTCGCTCCGCTCTGGGCCACGGCGGCGGAGCACGCGGGATTGTTCGGCTTGATCTCACCGGTCTGGCTGCGGCCGTCCTGCCAGCACAGGTAGGTGCGGCTGCCCGGCGTCATCGCCGCGCCGTGTGCGGCGGCCGGCTGGGGATTGGACGCCAGGGCGACAGCGCCCAGCGCGAGGGTCGTGGCCGCGGTGAGCAGTGCGGCCATCCGGGAACGGTTCACGGGTTCTCCTGACTCGCGAGGGGCGCTGCCTGAGCCGCCCCGCCGCAATCGGGTGGGATGTGGCGTGATCGCCCGCTGTCGTGAGCGGTGCGACGATCACGGCGACGTGCCCCGGCGGAAAACAGCCAGTGGACGTGCGCCGTCGACGGTCCTGTCCTGGACCGGTGCCCTCGCGTCTAACCAACCCGGCAACCGGCGGCGCCGCAGCCCTCGCACCGCCCGGTACGCGTCATCCCACCACGCCGCGGCGGCCGAGCGCAATAGGACTTCCTCGATGCATCAGAAGACCCGCCGGTCGCCGTCGAACGCCATATCCTGCCTACGGGGAGCGGGAACGGAGAGGCGGCAGCCGGTGCCGGACGTGTTCGACGAGGTGCACCGCCGGTGCCGCGACGGGGAGCCGGTCGCGCTGGCCACAGTGGTGACCACCTGGCACTCCGCCCCGCAGCCGGCCGGTGCCGCCATGGTGGTCGCTACCGACGGCACTGTCATCGGCAGCGTCTCCGGCGGCTGCGTCGAGGCCGATCTCTACGAACGCGCCCGCCGTGTGCTCGGCACCGGCCAACCCGAGCTGTGCCGTTACGGGATCAGCGACGACGACGCGTACACAGTGGGCCTGACCTGCGGCGGCATCCTCGACGTGTTCGTGGAGCGCGTCGACGCGAGCGCCCTGCCGGCGCTGGACGCGGTCGCCGCCGCCCGCCGCAGCGGCCACCCGGCGGCGATCGTCACCTGCGTGGCCGCCGACGCAGGCCCCCGAGCAGCCAGCACCGGCAACGGCCCGGCCGGCACCGACGATCCACCCGCCGACGCGGGCAGTTCTCCGGTCGCCGGGCCGGCCGACCCGGCCCGTCGGCTCGGCCGGCGGCTGGTGCTGACCGGCAAACGGTCCGTCGGCTCGCTCGGCGACGACCGGCTCGACGACGCCGCCAGCGCCGACGCCCTCGGGCTGCTCGCCGCCGGGCGCAGCGGCATGCTCCGGTACGGCTACCACGGGCAGCGCCGAGGCGGCGGCGTCAGCCTCTTCGTGACCGCGCACGCCACCCCACCCCGGATGATCGTCTTCGGTGCGATCGACTTCGCCGCCGCCGTTGCCCGGATCGGCGCGTTCCTCGGCTACCGGGTCACCGTCTGCGACGCCCGGCCGGTCTTCGCCACCGCGCGGCGCTTTCCCGAGGCGGACGAGGTGGTGGTGCAGTGGCCGCACCGCTACCTGCGTACCGAGTTGGCGGCCGATCGGCTCGACGAGCGGACGGTGCTGTGCGTACTCACCCACGACCCCAGGTTCGACGTGCCGCTGCTGGAGCTGGCGCTGCGCCACCCATTGGCGTACGTCGGCGCGATGGGCTCACGACGCACCCACGACGAGCGACACAAGCTGCTGAGCGAGGCGGGGCTCAGCCCGGAGCAGCTCGCCCGCCTCGCCTCCCCGATCGGGTTGGATCTCGGTGGTCGTACCCCCGAGGAGACCGCAGTGAGTGTGGCCGCGCAGATCGTCGCGGCCCGGTGGGGCGGCACCGGTCGCCCCCTCGCGGTACTCGACGGGCCGATCCACCAGCCGGGGTAGCGCGCAGGTCGGTGCGTGGCCTTCGGCGCCCATCGGGGCGTGCGCTGTGCCAGCCTGGTGCCACGGAGATCGGCTCGGCGATCGGCGGCCGGTGGCGACGACGAGAGGATCGGCATGGGATACGCGGTGGTGCTCGGCGAAGCGCTCGTCGACCTGCTGGACAGCGAGCTCGACGGTGAGCGGGTCTATCGGCAGGCCATCGGCGGCGGGCCGCTGAACGTCGCCGTCGGGGTGGCCCGACTCGGCGGTGCGGCACAGTTCGTCGGCTCGCTCGGTGACGACGCGCTGGGCGGCCGGATTCGCGCCTTCCTCACCGCTGCCGACGTCGGGGTGGCCGGTGCGATCACGGTCCCGGCGCCGACCACGCTCGCGGTGGTCACGTACGCCGGGCCGGAGCCGGACTTCCGTTTCTACGGCGAGCCGCCCTCCTACGGCCTGCTCGGCCCCGACGACCTGGACCTGGCGTTGCTGGAGGGCGCCGACGTGCTCTACTGCGGCTCTATAGTTCTGCTGCGACCCGACACGCTGGCCGCCGCCCGCCGGGCCTGGTCGCTCGCCCCCGGCCTGCGGGTCTTCGACCCGAACGTACGTCCCCGGCTGCTGCACGGGCCGGCAGCGCTGGAAGGGCTGCGCGAGGTGGTGGCCGAGTTCGCCGCCGGCGCGCACCTGGTCAAGCTGAGCGCCGCCGACGCGGTGCTGCTCTATCCCGGTGAGCCGGTCGAGGGGGTGGCGGCGTACCTGCGTGAGTTGGGGGCGGCCACCGTGGTGGTGACGCTCGGCGCGGCCGGTGCGGTGCTGGCCGCCACCGACGCCGACCCGGTCCGGGTGCCGGCCCCCAAGGTCGACGCGATCGACGCCACCGGCGCTGGTGACTCCGTGATGGCCGCGCTGATCGCCGACCTGCTGCGCGACGGCGAGCCGGCGGTCCCGTCGGGCTGGGCCGATCGCGTCGCCTTCGCGCTGCGGGTTGCCGGCCTGGTCTGCGAATCCCCGGGCGGCGCCACCGCCATGCCCACCCGCGCCGCGGTCCAAAACCGCTACAACACCTAACCCCCCACGCCCCGCCCCGCCCCCACCCCCTCCGCGCCGATCTTGCACTTTCGGTCGTCAGTTGGTCCGCTTTGGTCATCTTTGACGCCACAGAGAGTGCAAGATCGCGGCAGCAAGGAGGGTGGGGGTGGGGATGGGGGAGCGTGGTTGACCTCGGGGCTTTGTGAGCGTTAACATCGACGAAGCGCGATGGAAGCGTGGGCGCTGGCGGGGAGGCTCTGATGCGGGTGGTTCTGGTACCTCTGGCGTTTCGCCGTGTCGCGGCCCTACTGGCCATGCTGCTCGTGGCTGCCGGGATGATCGTCGCCGACCCGCCCGAGCGAGCGGCCGCGTGGGACAACGGGGTGGCCGACACCCCGCCGATGGGGTGGAACAGCTACGACTCGTTCAACTGGAGCGTCACCGAGGCCGACGTCCGGGCCAACGCCGACTACATGGGCACCAACCTGCGGGAGTTCGGCTGGGAGTACGTGGTGATCGACTGGGCCTGGTACTACCCCGGTCAGCACAACAACAGCCCCAACCAGGACGCGAACCTGCAACCCCGGCTCCGGATGGACGCCAACGGACGGCTGCTGCCGGACACCACCCGGTTCCCCTCCGCCGCCGGTGAGAACGGGTTCAAGCCGCTCGCCGACTACGTGCACGCGAAGGGGCTGAAGTTTGGCGTCCACCTGATGCGCGGCATTCCCCGTCAGGCGGTCGCCGACAACGTCCCGATCCTCGGCACCACCTGCCGCGCCAACCAGATCAACAACACCACCACCGCGAACTGGCTCAACCTGATGTGGGGCCTGAACATGTCCAACCCCTGCGCGCAGACCTACCTGGACTCGATGTTCCAGTTGCTGGCGTCCTGGGGAGTCGACTACGTGAAGGTGGACGACATCGCCGCCCCGACGTACCGGCAGTCGGAGGTCGAGGGATACCGACTGGCCATCCAGCGCAGCGGCCGCCCGATGGTGCTGAGCCTGTCGCCCGGCCCGACCTCGCTGGCCAGCGGCGCACACGTCCAGGCCAACGCGCACATGTGGCGGATCGTCAACGACCTGTGGGACAACTGGTCGTCAGTGGACGCGCTCTTCGACCAACTGCGCAACTGGACCCCGTACCGCACCACCGGCGCCTGGCCCGACGCCGACATGATCCCGATCGGCCGGCTCTCCAAGTACGGGCCGGTCGGGTCGCCGCGGTACTCCAACCTGACCTCCGACGAGCAGCGCACCCTGATGTCGCTCTGGGCAATCAACCGGGCGCCGCTGATGTGGGGCGGCAACCTGGTCGAGAACCGCGCCGCGGAGCTGGCCTTGATGACCAACGCCGCGGTCATCGGGGTCAACCAGAACAGCGCTAACAACCGTCAGCTCTACGGCGGCAGCCAGCAGGTGTGGGTCGCCGACGTGCCGGGCAGCAACCATCGGTACGTCGCCCTCTTCAACCGCAACAGCAGCGCGGCACAGGTGTCGGTGAACCTCGCCGACCTCGGGATCGGAGCGGCCACAGTGACCGACCTGTGGTCCGGCGCGGCACTCGGCACGGTGACCGGCACCCTCACCCGGTCGCTCCCGGCCCACGGATCCGGGCTGTACCGGCTGGCCCCGGACACCACGGTGCCGGTGCCGACCACGTACACCCTCGCCGCGCGGCACAGCGGAAAGCTGCTGGACGTCTACAACAACGCCACCACCGACGGCGCCGAGATGGTGCAGTGGGCAGCGAACGGTCAGCCCAACCAGCGGTGGCGCTTCCAGGATGCGGGTGGCGGTTACCAGACGGTGGTCAGCGCGCACAGCGGCAAGTGCCTCGACGTCAACGGTGGCGCGAGCGCTACCGCCGACGGGGTCCGCGTGATCCAGTGGAGCTGCAACGGCGGCACCAACCAGCAGTGGCGCGTACAGGATCTCGGCTCGGGGTACGTGCAGCTCGTCGCCCGACACAGCGGCAAGTGCCTGGAGGTGCTCAACGCCGCCACCACCGACGGTGCCCGCCTGGCCCAGTGGACGTGTGGCACCGGCACCCACCAGCAGTGGCGCCGTACCGCGGCGTAGAACCGGTTAACCCGTGCCGGTCAGTTCCTGGTAGCCGCGGTGGGCGGCGACCAGGGCCGGGCGGGCCCCGAAGGGCGCCTCGGCGGCCACCCGCTCCGGCGGGGCGCTGCCGGTGTGCCCGGCCCGGATCAGCCAGGCCAGCTTCGCCAGCTCCGCGTGCTGGGCCCGCACGAAGTCGACGTCCACCGGGTCGCCGTGGCCCGGGATCACCACGGTGCGCGCGGTGGTCAGCCGCAGCAGGTCCGCGACCGCGTCCGGCCACTGCAAGGGGTACGAGTCCTCGAAGGCGGGCGGGCCGCTCTGCTCCACCAGGTCCCCGGCGACCAACACGTCGGCGTCCGGCACGTGCACCACCAGGTCGGCCTCGGTGTGCCCCCGCCCCGGGTGGCGCAGCAGCACCCGTCGACCGCCCAGGTCGAGGACCGTCTCGACGTGCACTGTGTGCGTGGGAGCGAGCAGCGGGGTGTCGGCCAGCTCGGCGGCGAGCGCCGGGTGCTCAGTGCGCAACTCCTCGTACGCCTCCCGGCGCAGCCGCTCCGGCTCCTCGCGCAGGGCGGCGGCGGCCAGTTCGTGCGCGTACACCGGGCGGGGTGGGTCGCCGGCCAGGACGGCGTTGCCGAAGCAGTGGTCGTAGTGGTGGTGGGTGTTGACAATCGTCAACGGACGGTCGGTGACCGCCCGGACGGCAGCGGCCAGCTCGGTGGCCTGGGCGGCCGAGGAGAGCGTGTCCACCAGGAGCGCCTCGTCGTCGCCGACGACCAGTGTGACGTTGACCCGCAGCAGCGGTTCGGCCAGCACGTGCACCCGGTCGGCGACCTCGACGAAGCCGGCGTTCACGACGCCCGCCCGGCCCGTTCGACGAAGCGTCCCCGGTCGACCAGGATCCGGTCCACCCGGCCCCTGGCCACCGTCTGGTCGCCGTCGCTGACAGTGACCTCGAACGACAGCCGGCGTCCGTCGACGGTCGCCAGCAGCGCCTGCGCGCGGACCGTCCGGCCGACCACTGTCGGCGCCAGGTGCTCCAACTCGACCCGGGTGCCCACTGTCGTCGACCCGGGCGGCATCCCGGTCGCCGTCGCCGCGACGGTGGCCGCCTCGGCAAGTGCCAGCACCCGGGGAGTGCCCAGCACCGGTACGTCCCCGGAACCGACCGCCTGGGCGGTGTCCGCGTCGGTGACTGTCAACTCGACCTGGGCCGTCAGACCCGGCGCGAAGGCCGGCTCGGGCTGCTCCTGCATGGTCGTCAGCCTAGGTGCTCACCGGACGCGTCGAGCACGCGCCCGACGAACCGGGCCCGACCACCCCTCGACGTGCAACGGGTGGTCCCCGTCGGTCGATGCCGTACCCGTCGTTAACCTTGACCCCGATGGCCGTCGTGACTGACCCCCAGCCCCCCGCCCGGACCGACCCGCCCGCGTCCCCGGACGGGGGTCGTCGGCGCGTCGTCGCCATGACCGTCTGGGCGGTCGCCTTCGTCGCCGCGTGGCTGGCCATCGGGCTGCCCACCGACCCGGCCTACGCCTTCGTCTGGATCTGGCTCGCGACCATCGCCTGGAACAGCGAACGGCCGTGGCGTAGTCACCTGCGCTTCGCCCGGGACTGGGTGCCGGTGGTGCTGCTGTTCGTGATCTACAACCTCTCGCGCGGATTCGCTGACAACGGGGCCACGCCGCACGCGATGGAGCTGATCGTCGCCGACCGGTTCATGTTCGGCTGGGCCACCGGCGGTGAGGTGCCCACCGTCTGGTTGCAGCAGCACTTCTACCACCCGCAGGTGCACTGGTGGGATGTCGCGGCGAGCTGGGTGTACTTCTCCCACTTCGTGGTGGCGCTGGCCGCCGCCGCTGTGCTCTGGCTGCGCGACCGGCACCGCTGGGCCGCGTACATGCGGCGCTGGGGTTTCCTCTGCGCGGCCGGCCTGGTGACCTACTTCATCTACCCGGCCGCCCCGCCCTGGTGGGCGGCGCAGAACGGCCTGCTCACCGAGGTCGCCCGGATCTCGACCCGGGGTTGGAAGGCGTTCGGCATGCACGGCGCCGGCAACGTCCTCAACGCCGGTCAGATCGCCTCCAACCCGGTCGCCGCGATGCCGTCGCTGCACACGGCGTGGGCGTTGTTCGTGGTGTTGTTCTTCCTGACCGCCACCCGTCGTCGCTGGTGGCCGCTGCTGCTCGCGTACCCGCTGGCGATGACCTTCACCCTGGTCTACTCGGGTGAGCACTACGTGATCGACGTGCTGGTCGGCTGGGCCTACGTGGGGCTGACCTTCCTGGTGGTCGGTCTGGCGGAGCGCGGCTGGGCGGCCTGGCGGGTCCGCCACCCGAGCGCCAAGGCGGCACGGTCCACGGAGCAGCCCACCGACCCCCCGCCCGGCCAACCTGAGCCCCCAACGCCACGGGAACCAGACACCACCACCCACCCCGCAGTCCCCGCCGACCACTGACCCACCCTCCGGGGCTCCCCAGGCCCCTCTCGGTCCGGCCGGGCCGCGATCCGTTGATCATGAAGTTGCCCCGACACGCCGTGCGGGAGTGCAATAACTCCATGATCACCGCCCGCGGGCGGGCGGGCGGGTTGGCTGGGTGGGGGTCAGGGTTGGGTTCGGGCTTGGTGGGCTCTTTCGGTCAGTTCGGCTGCCAGGGCCCAGGCCTCTGCCAGGTCGCGGTCCTGGGCGGTGGCGCCGGAGCCACCAGCGGTGTCCGCGTGGACGGTGGCCAAGCCGAGACGGCGCTGGAGGGGCCCCTGGACCACTCGTACGCTCTGGATCCGGGCGTACGGCACGATCACCAACTGCCGGGTGAGCCGCCCGGACCGGGTGGCGAACACCCGCTCGAACAGCCCCGCGCCGAACGCGGTACGGCCCAGCGGGTGCAGCCAGCGGGTGCGGCGCGGCGGCGGGCTCAGCGTGAGCGCGTCGAGGCGTACCCCGGGAAGCACCTCGGCGACGATCATCGTCGCCGTCGGCAGGTCGCCGACCGGCAGCAGCCGGTCGGGCCGGTTGCGGTCGTCGGCCTCCGTGACGGAGTAACCGGCCACCTCCAGCCGTAGCCGCAGCCAGCCCTTCATCCGCCACAGCAGCGGCCAGGTGGCCCGCACGGTCTGCACCCGCTCCAGGGGCACGGTCTGCGCCCGCGTCTCCAGCAGGCCGTTGTGCACCCGCAGCGTGCCGCCGTCGCGGGCCAGCCGGAAGTTCCAGTCGTCGAGGACCCGGCGGATCGGTTGCAGCAGCACACCCGCCATCGCGGTCAGGGTGCTCGCCACCGCGACGAACGACCACGAACCGGCGGTGAGGAACTGCACCACGACGAAGGCCACACCGAACGGGAGCAGGAACGCCTGCGGGGTGAGCAGTTGGCTGATCAGCAGGTTCTGGTTGCGTACCGCGTGCAGTGGCCGGCCCGGCACGGCAGCCGGTGGCGCCGTCGCACCCGGTGCCACCGGGGCCGCCGCGTCGCCGGGCGCGGGCTGCTGCGCCACCCGCCCGGCCAGCGCCAGCAGACGCTCGCGCAGCACTGCCGCGTCGGCCACCCCGAGGTACGCCAGTGGCGCCTCGGTCTTGCCTCCGCCGACCACCTCCAGGCGCAGCTCGGCCAGGCCGGTGAGCTGGGCGAGCAGTGGCCGGACCACCTCCACCGCCTGCAACCGCTCCAACGGGATGGCCCGGGTACGCCGCCAGAGCAGCCCTTCGTACACCCGTAGTTCCCGGCCGACGACGTGGTAGCCGGTGTTGTACCAGCTGATCACCGACAGCACTGTCGCGCCGAGCGCCAGCACCGCCACCATTGCGGCGAACCAGCCGAAGCCCACCCGGGACAGTGTCGACCAGGACAGCCCGGCGATCACCACGACCAGGGACTTGGCGCCGTGCAGCACCGGGCTGAGCGGATGCAGTCGCTGCCGGGGTTCGCCCTCGCCGCCGGCCGGCGGCGCCGGCCACGGCGCAGGCGTGCCGGGCGGCACCGGCCCAGGCGGTGCCGAGCCAGCGGCTGCCGAGCCAACGGGCAGCACCGGCCCCGGTGGCGTCGGGCCGGTGGGGGGCACTGTGCTCGGCTCGGCGGGCCCGTCGCTCATCGGCGCGGCCCTCGGTGCGGTCGGCGGCTGCCCGCGCGGGTGCTCACAGCCCCTCCGCCCGGTCCTCGCCGAGCGCTGTGAGTCGATCGCGCAGCCGGGACGCCTCCGCCGGACGCAGCCCGGGCACCCGGGCGTCGCTCGCCGCCGCCGCGGTGTGCAACTGCACGGTGGCCAGGTCGAAGGCGCGCTCCAACGGCCCGGCGCTCACGTCGACGAACTGCATCCGCGAGTACGGCACTATGGAGAGCCGGCGGACCAGCAGCCCGTGCCGGACCAGCAGGTCGTTCTCCCGCTCGGCGTACCCCCAGGCCCGGACCGCGCGGACGATCGCGACGGCCCGCCACGCGCCGAGCACCAGCACGACGGCCACGGCGAGCCCGAACAACCAGTGACCGCTGAGCGCCCAGCCGACACCGGTCACCGCCAGCCCGATGGCGACCACGATCGCCAGCCGGATCAGCTCCACCCAGATCAGGTCGGTGGAGATCGGCTGCCAGTTGACAGTGTCCGGCCAGGGCTCCAACGGACCCCGACCACCCGGCGCGGCCGTCAGCAGCGCACCGGGGTCGGGCGGCAGGAGGCCCGGGGGCGGCAGGTCGGGCGCGCGCTGGTCGGCGGCTGGTGCCGGCCGGTGACCGGGTGGCAGCGCGCCCGGTGGCAGCGGGGCGGGCGTCGAGGCATCCGGCGCGGTGGGCTCCGGGCCGAGCGTGCCGGGTGCCGGGAACGCGCCGGGCGGCGGGTCGACGCCGGGTGGTGCGGTGGCCGGGGTGGGCGGCCAGGACGGGGAGGTGGGGCCGGGGGAAGCCGGAGGGTCGCCGCTCACAGGTCGAGCGTAGGCGATCCGGGCACCGGAGTGACGGCACGCAGGAAGCCTCGAGCGTCGAGGAAGTCACCGAGGCTGCCCCGGTGCGCGGCGCAGGCCAACCAGGTCTTGCGCCGATCGGCGTCGTGCAGACGGGGATTGTTCCACTCCAGCGCCCAGACGGCGGTGGACCGGCAGCCCCGGGCCGAACAGACCAGGGCCTCATCGGCGGGGGAGGGGATGCTCATCCCGGCCAGTCTAGGGCGGCGGGACGGAGAGTTTGAGCGCCGGGCGACCACGGGGGGAGCCGCCCGGCGACGGGGTGAATCGTACACGCGGCGGGCCGGTCCGTGCACACCCGCGATGCGTGATTCGGCCGGTGGGGACGGCGCGGTCAAAATCGGCTTCTCCCCACCTCGACACTCAGCAAGGCGTGCGAGTCTTGATACCGCACGAGCCGCGACGACCGACAAACGCTGTGGAGGACCGGTGGCCCAGCCGACCATGCCCGACGCCCCGACGCCGAACGGAGCGGCACCTGCCCCGGTGACCACACCCGCGCAGGACGCCACCCTGCTGGAGAAGGGCCTGTTCGAGATCAAACGTGTGATCGTCGGGCAGGACCGGATGGTGGAGCGGATGTTCGTCGCGCTGCTCGCCCGCGGTCACTGCCTGCTCGAAGGCGTGCCCGGGGTGGCGAAGACCCTGGCGGTGGAGACCCTCGCCAAGGTCGTCGGTGGGTCCTTCGCCCGGGTCCAGTTCACCCCGGACCTGGTGCCCGCCGACATCATGGGCACCCGGATCTACCGGCAGTCGAGCGAGAAGTTCGACGTCGAGTTGGGCCCGGTCTTCGTCAACTTCCTGCTCGCCGACGAGATCAACCGGGCGCCGGCGAAGGTGCAGTCCGCGCTGCTGGAGGTCATGAGTGAGCGGCAGGTGTCCATCGGTGGGGAGAGCCACCGGGTGCCGGACCCGTTCCTGGTGATGGCCACCCAGAACCCGATCGAGCAGGAGGGCGTCTACCCGCTGCCGGAGGCACAGCGGGACCGGTTCCTCATGAAGATCGTGGTGGGCTACCCGACCGACGCGGAGGAACGGGAGATCGTCTACCGGATGGGCGTGGCCGCGCCCGAGCCGACCGCGGTGTTCGACACCCCGGAGCTGATCGCCCTGCAACGTAAGGCGGACCAGGTCTTCGTCCACAACGCCCTTGTCGACTACGCGGTCCGGTTGGTGCTGGCCACCCGGGCCCCGGCCGAGCACGGCATGCCCGACGTCGCGCAACTGATCCAGTACGGGGCCAGCCCGCGTGCCTCGCTGGGTCTGGTCCGGGCCACCCGCGCCCTCGCGCTGCTGCGTGGGCGTGACTACGCGCTGCCGCAGGACGTGCAGGACATCGCGCCGGACATCCTGCGGCACCGGTTGGTGCTCAGCTACGACGCGCTCGCCGACGACGTACCCGCCGACCACATCGTGCAGCGGGTGATGTCGACGATCCCGCTCCCGGCTGTCGCTCCCCGGCAGCAGGCCACCCCACCGTCGATCGCGCCGCCGCCGGGCGCTGGCTGGCCCGGGCAGCGCCCGTGACCTCACCCACCCCTCGTCCGGCCCCCCTCGCCGACCGTAGCGAGGCCGTGCTGTCCCGGCTTCAGCTGCTCGTCACCCGCAAGCTCGACGGTCTGCTGCAGGGCGACTACGCCGGCCTGCTGCCCGGACCGGGCAGTGAGGCGGGTGAGTCCCGGGAGTACCGCGCCGGTGACGACGTGCGCCGGATGGACTGGCCGGTCACGGCGCGGACCACCACACCGCACGTGCGGCGTACGGTCGCCGATCGGGAGCTGGAGACCTGGCTCGCGCTGGACCTCTCCGCCAGCCTGGACTTCGGGACCGGGCAGTGGCTCAAACGGGAGGTGGTGGTGGCTGCCGCGGCCGCCATCACCCACCTGACAGTGCGCGGGGGTAACCGGATCGGCGCCGTGATCGGCACCGGCGGCGGGGTTTCCGCGCCGGCGCGACGGTGGCGGGGCGGGCCACCGCCGTCCGGGCCCGGGGTGCTCACCCGGCTGCCGGCCCGCTCCGGGCGCAAGGAGGCGCAGGGCCTGCTGCGTGCCGTCGCCGGCACCGCCATCCAGCCCGGCCGTGGTGATCTTGGCGCGCTGATCGAGATGCTCAACCGTCCGCCCCGCCGTCGCGGGGTGGCGGTGGTGGTCTCGGACTTCCTCGCGCCGGCCGAGCAGTGGGCGCGGCCGATGCGCAAGCTGCGCGTCCGCCACGACGTGCTGGCGATCGAGGTGGTCGACCCGCGTGAGCTGGAGCTGCCCGACGTGGGCGTGTTGCCGGTGGTCGACCCGGAGAGCGGCGAGCTGCACGAGGTGCAGACCGCCGACCCGCGGCTGCGGCAGCGCTACGCCGAGGCCGCCGCCGCCCAACGAGCCGCCATCGCCGCCGCCCTGCGTGGCGCCGGTGCGGCCCACCTGCGTCTGCGTACCGACCGAGACTGGCTGCTGGACATGGTGCGATTCGTGGCCGCGCAGCGGCACGCGCGTACCCGGGGGACGACACGATGATCCGTTTTCTGCAACCGTGGTGGCTGCTGGCTGTGCTGCCGGTCTTCGCCCTCGCCGCGTTCTACGTCTGGCGGCAGCTGCACCGTCGGGCGTACGCGATGCGGTTCACCAATGTGGACCTGCTGCGTACTGTCGCGCCGAAGGGCCTGGGCTGGCGTCGGCACGTCCCGGCGACCGCGTTCCTGCTCTGCCTGCTGGTGCTGGCCACCGCGCTGGCCCGTCCCGCTGTGGACACCAAGGAGCCGCTGGAGCGGGCCACAGTGATGCTCGCCATCGACGTGTCGTTGTCGATGCAGGCCGACGATGTGGCGCCGAACCGACTGGAGGCGGCCCAGGAGGCGGCCAAGCAGTTCGTCAGTGAGCTGCCGGAGAGCTACAACCTGGGGCTCGTGTCGTTCGCCAAGGCGGCCAACGTGCTGGTGCCGCCGGGCAAGGACCGGGACGCGGTGACCAGCGCCATCGACGGACTGGTGCTGGCCGAGGCGACAGCGACCGGCGAGGCGGTGTTCACCTGCCTGGAGGCGATCCGGTCGGTGCCGACCGACGGCGCGGCGGGCATTCCGCCGGCACGGATCGTGCTGCTCTCCGACGGCTTCCGGACCTCCGGTCGGGCGGTGGAGGAGGCGGCGGCGGCCGCGCAGGCGGCCAACGTTCCGGTCTCCACCATCGCCTTCGGCACCGACACCGGTCAGGTCGACATCGGCGGGCAGTTGCAGCGGGTGCCGGTGGACCGGTTGGCCCTCGCCGAGCTGGCCGAGACCACCGAGGGTTACTTCTACGAGGCGGCCTCGGTGAGCGAGTTGAAGCAGGTCTACCAGGACATGGGCAGCTCGATCGGGTTCCGCACCGAGCCGCGTGAGGTGACCCAGTGGTACGCCGGGGTGGCGTTGCTGCTGGCGCTCTGCGCGGGCGCGTTCAGTCTGCTCTGGTCGTCCCGGATGCTGTAGCCGGTGCGCCGGCGGCGGTGTACGACCGCCGCCGCCGGCACCAGCACGAGGCAGCGTCAGCCAGCGGTCGGCGACACAGCCGGCCCGGAGCGGTCAGTGACCGCCACCGGCGAGCACGAAGACGATGGCCACCCAGACGGCGGCGAGGGTGAAGCCCAGCGGGGCGACGTAGCGGCTCATGACGGCTCCGGGTGGCGGCTGGACGGTCCGCGTGCGGGGGCGGACCGCAGGGGGTGGGGACGCGCACACGAAGTCGTGACCGGGCGGCTCCCGGCGACCGCCCGGGATCGGGCGGCGCGGCACACTCACCTCGGCAGGTGCCGACGTGGTGGGGAGCGGAGCGGGGTCAGCTCACCAGACTGAGTCGTGGCTCAGCGGGACTGACCATCGGCCCGGCCACGACTGGGAGGATCGCTATCTCGCACAGCGATCACCTCCTGCAAGTCGGGCGGGCCGGAACGTCGATGATCGTACACCTGCGGTGCCGACGGAACGCACTCGGCCGACCGGCCGGCGACCCCTCCACCGCCCGGTTGGCGACGCCGCTCGCCACCAGCGCGTACGCCTCGGCGGAACGAGCGCGGCTGCCCCACCCGCACGACCGTGACCAGCACCATGGCGAGCAGCGGCAGCCAGCAGCAGCGCGCCAGCACCCACCCCGGGCCGTCCGGGGCGGTGTGCAGACCGGGCAGTGCCAGCCCGCTGCGGGCGGTGAGCGCTGTCACCGCCACCAGTACCGGCTGGTGCCACAGGTAGATCCGGACGGCGGACCGGTTCACATCGGTCACCGCTCGACCCGGCAGCGGCCGGGTCAGCAGCCGGTGCAGTGCCGGCCGGGCGAGCATCCCCAGCCCGACCTGGGTCACCGCCAGCGCCACGACCAGTAGCGACGGCGGGTTCAGGTTGGACACCCCGGCCCCGGGCACGCCGACGGCGCTCACCGGGTAGCCCAGCGCCAGCAGTGCCGCCAGCCCCACCGCCCCACCGGCGGCCAACGTGCCGCCCGCCCGCCGGCCGTCCAGCCGCCCGTCGGCGTGCGCCACGCCCAGCAGGTACGGCACCGACCAGGCCGCCAGGACGGTGACCGGGGGCAGGTCGGTGCCGGCCGGCAGCAGCCGGACGGCCAGGTCGACAGCGGCCACCACTGCCACCGCCGGCGCCCCGCACCGCGCCACCCCCCACCGGCGTACGGCGACGCGCAGCGGGCCGGTCACCACGACCAGGATCACCAGGGGCAGCAGGAACCACAGCGGGCTGACCGCCAGCCGCAGCGCGACGGCGAGCGTGTCGTCGGAGGTGCCGACGACTGTGGCGGCGAGCAGCACGGCGGCCCCCACTCCGAGCAGCGCCACCATGGGCAGCAGCAGCCGCCGAAGCCGCCCGGCGAGCCAACCGCCCGCGCCGCCTGGGTAGCGGGCCAGCGACCGGGTCGAGCCGAACCCGGCGGTGAAGAAGAACAACCCGAGCGTCTGCAACACCCAGGTCATCGGGGCCAGATCGGGCAGGGCGGTCAGCGGGCTGGCCTGGTGCAGCCCGCCGTCGCCGGTCAGCACCAAGCCGGTGACCAGCCAGTGCCCCAGCACCACACCGCCGATGGCGTACGCCCGCAGCGCGTCGACCGCGCGGTCCCGGTTCACCGGGCGTCCCCGATCCGGTCGGTGTCGACGCCGCCCAGCACGACAGCCGCCACCGCTACCAGCGCGGCGCTGCCCGGCGCGAGGTAGCCGTCGTGCCCCGCCACCCCGCCCACCGGCAGCGCTCGGGCGCCGAACGCCGGATCGCCGGGCCGCCGGCCGAAACCCAGGCCGGGCAGCCGCACCGGCGGTACCCGACGGATCCAGTCGGACGGCGCCTCGGCCGCCCAGAACCGCCGCCCGCCGGGCAGGTCGTCGGCGCGCTGCACCCCGGCGCCGACGCCGCCGAGGCTGACCACGTCGGTGACCTGGGCCGGGGCGTCCGCCGCCGCCAGCGACACCACCAGCGCCCCGTAGCTGTGCCCGACCAGCGTGATCGTCGCCGCCGGACGCCGCTCGGCCAACTCCCTCAGCAGTGCGGCCAGCCCGGCCGCGCCGCGCCGCGCGCTGACGCCACCGGCGGCGGTCAACACCCCGTCGGGCGGGTCGTAGCCGAGCCAGGCCAGCACCGCGACCCGCGCCGCCGGATCGGTCGCCAGCAGCTCCCGGTAGAGCTGCCCGGCCTGCACCGCCGGCGCCCGCCGGGCCACCCCGCCCAACCCCCTGTCGAAGTCGGCGAGGGTGCTGCCGACCCCCGGCACCAGCACCGCGATCCGGTCCGCGTCGGCGAGGTCGCCGAAAACCTCGACAGCGCGGCCGTCACCGCGCTCGTCGAACAGCAGGAACCGGCGTCCGTCGGCAGCCCAGTCCGCGTACGGGGGGCCGGCCGCGCGCATCGCCGCCGCCATCACCGGGTACGCCTCGACGAACCCCGCCGCCGTGGCCGGCTCGGGTCGGGTCGGCAGAACCAGGTTCACGCCGAGCAGCGCGGCCATCGCCACCCGGCTGGCACCTCGTCGTCGCATCACGTTCTCCCTCCGGAATGTCGTCCGGAGGGAGAGTGCGCTCAGGGGCGGGGCCCGGTCGTCAGCCCGCAGAGCCGTTGCCGAGCTGGCTCCACGGGGCTACTCGCCGGCGGCCACCAGACCCGTCTCGTACGCCAGCACCACTGCCTGGGCCCGGTCGCGCAGCCCCAGCTTGGCCAGGATCCGCCCGACGTGCGTCTTCACCGTCTGCTCGGCCACCACAAGGTCACCAGCGATCTCCGCGTTGTTGCGGCCCCGGGCGATCAACCGCAGCACCTCGGTCTCGCGCGGGGTGAGCCCGGCCAGGTCGGTGGGGCGCGGGCGGCGGCGGTCCGGACGGTTCGCGAACTCGGCGATCAGCCGGCGGGTGACCCCCGGGGCGAGCAGCGCGTCGCCGGCCGCCACCACCCGCACCGCCTGCACCAGGTCGGCCGCCGGGGCGTCCTTGAGCAGGAATCCGCTGGCCCCGGCGCGCAGCGCCTCGTACACGTAGTCGTCCAGGTCGAAGGTGGTGAGGATGAGCACCCGGGGTCGCTGCGTCGACCGGTCACCGAGCAGCTTGCGGGTGGCCTCCAGCCCGTCCATGACCGGCATCCGCACGTCCATCAGCACCACGTCCGGGTCGAGGTGGCGGGCGGCGGCCACCGCCTGCTCGCCGTCGGAGGCGTCCCCCACCACCAGCAGGTCCGGTTGGGCGGCGAGCAGCGCGCCGAAACCCTGCCGGACCATCGCCTGGTCGTCGGCGATCAGCACCCGGATCATCGTTCCCCGCCCTCCGCGTCGTACGGCAACTCGGCCGCCACCGCGTAACCCCCGTCGGGCAGCGGCCCGGCGGTGAACGTACCGCCCAGCGAGGTGGCCCGCTCCCGCATGCCGGTCAGCCCGTGCCCGGGGCCGCCGTCGGCGGTCGGTCGGACGTCGGCAGGGGAGTTTTCGACGCGTACAACCAGACCGGACCGGCCGGCGCGGACGGTGACCCGCACCGCGGCGCCGGCCGCGTGGCGGGCCGCGTTGGCCAGGCCCTCCTGCACGATGCGGTACGCGGCCAGCCCGACCGGCGCGGGCACCCGGTCGTCCTCCACCGGCTCGGCGTCCAGGGTCACGGGCAGCCCGGCCCGGCGTGCCGCGTCCACCATCGCGTCCAGGTCGGTGAGGTCCGGTTGCGGCGCGGTCTGCGGCCCGCCGGTCTCGCTGCGCAGCACCCCCAGCAGCCGCCGCATGTCGGTGAGCGCGTCGCGGGCCGACGCGGCGATGGCGACGAACTCCGCGGCTGCCGGGGCCGGCACGTCGGTCAGCCGGTACGGGGCGGTTTCCGCCTGCACCGCGATCAGCGACATGTGGTGGGCAACCACGTCGTGCAGCTCCCGGGCGATCCGGGTGCGTTCCTCCAGCACCGCGCGGCGTTCCTGCTCCCGTTCGCTCAGCTCGGCCTGCGCCTCGAGGGCGTGCCGGGACAGCCGGTTACGCCGGATCAGGTCGCCGACGATCGCCAGCGCGCCGAGCAGCAGCAGGACGGGAACCCGGTTGTCGGGATGGACCAGGGTGAGCACCGGCACCGTGCTGATCGTCACCACCCAGGCCAGCACCGGCCGGTCGACCCGTGCGACGACCACCGCCAGCACCGCGATCGACCCGAGTGCCAGCGGCGGGGTCCACGGCCAGGCCTGGTCGTCCGGGGCGTTGAAGGTGCAGATCAGCAGGGCCAGCACCGTCAGCCGCCAGGCCAGCAGCGGACGCCGGGGCAGCGCCAGCAGCGGCGCCACTGTCATCGCCGCGAACAGGAGAGCGATCGGCGGCGGCAGGCCCCAGTCGCTCTCCACAGTCAACGTGATCAAAAAGAGGCCGAGCGCGGCGAGCAGGCCGACCGGCGCGGCGTAGCGGGCCGGGCCGGGCCAACGGGCCAGCAGCGACCGTTCGGGGCGGTCGTCGGGGCCGAACACTGTCTGCCGCAGGGCCCGCGCTGCCACCGCGATCGGATGCCGGTTCACCACCCGGAGGCTACGGGCCGACCCCGCCACCAGGCGTGCCACCAGGGGTTGATCCCGGTGTCGTACCCCAGTGTGACGCGACTCCCGTTAGCGCTTACCTGCCGGTAACGCCTAGGCTCCGACGCGTCCGTGCTGACCATTCGCAAGGGGGAACAGTGGCCCGTACCGTGCTGGTGACCGGGGGCAACCGGGGAATCGGCCTGGCCATCGCGCAGGCCTTCGCCAAGCAGGGCGACCGGGTGGCGATCACCCACCGCAGCGGCGAGGCGCCCGACGGGCTGTTCGGCGTCCGCGCCGACGTCACCGACGCCGCCTCGATCGACGCCGCGTTCACCGCCGTCGAGGCCGAGCTGGGGCCGGTCGAGGTGCTGGTCGCCAACGCCGGCATGACCGCCGACACGCTGCTGCTGCGGATGTCCGAGGAGCAGTTCACCGACGTGGTGGACACCAACCTCACCGGTGCGTTCCGGGTCGCGAAGCGGGCCTCCGGCAAGATGCTCCGCGCCAAGTGGGGTCGCATGATCTTCATCTCCTCGGTGGTCGGCCTCGCCGGCGGCGCCGGGCAGGTCAACTACGCCGCCAGCAAGGCCGGCCTCGTCGGCGTCGCCCGCTCGATCACCCGGGAGCTGGGCAGCCGCAACATCACCGCGAACGTGGTGGCGCCCGGCTTCATCGACACCGACATGACCGCCGGCCTCACCGGCGACCGCAAGGCGGAGATCCTCAAGTCCATCCCGGCCGGCCGGATGGCCAGCCCGGACGAGGTCGCCGCCGTGGTCACCTGGCTGGCCTCGGACAGCGCCGGGTACGTCTCCGGCGCCGTCATCCCGGTCGACGGCGGCCTCGGCATGGGCCACTAACCCTTTTGACTACGGAGGAAATCAGCGATGTCCGGACTGCTCGCCGGTAAGCGACTGCTCGTCACCGGTGTCATCACCGACGCCTCGATCGCCTTCTCGGTGGCGAAGCTCGCTCAGGAAAATGGCGCGCAGGTCGTGCTCACCGGCTACGGCCGGCTCTCCCTGGTCGAGCGCATCGCCAAGCGGCTGCCCGAGCCGGCGCCGGTCATCGAGGTGGACGTCACCAACACCGAGCACCTGGCCGGCCTCGCCGACCGGGTACGCGAGCACGTCGACGGCCTCGACGGTGTCGTGCACTCGATCGGCTTCGCCCCGCAGAGCTGCCTGGGCGGCGGCTTCCTCGACGCGCCCTGGGAGGACGTGGCGACCGCCCTGCACGTCTCCACCTTCTCGTACAAGTCGCTGGCGATGGCGGCGCTGCCGCTGATGTCGCCCGGCGGCGCGGTGGTCGGCCTGACCTTCGACGCGACGAAGGCGTGGCCGGTCTACGACTGGATGGGCGTGGCCAAGGCCGGCCTGGAGTCCGCGTCCCGCTACCTCGCCATGCACCTGGGCAAGCAGGGCATCCGCAGCAACCTGGTCGCCGCCGGGCCGCTGCGCACCATCGCCGCGAAGTCGATCCCCGGCTTCGACCAGTTCGAGGACGCCTGGGCCGAGCGTGCCCCGCTGGGCTGGAGCCTCACCGACCAGGAGCCCGCCGCGCGGGCCTGCCTGGCGCTGCTCTCCGACTGGTTCCCGGCCACCACCGGCGAGATCGTCCACGTCGACGGCGGCTACCACGCCATCGGTTCCTGACGCTGCACCGTGACGCTCCCTGGTCACCGTCCGCGTGATCTACGCGTCCGGACCAGGGGGCGTCGCCGGGACGTCCCGGCCGAGGGGCAAGAATGACCCCATGTCGTACGACGCGGTGGTGCTGGTGTCCTTCGGCGGGCCCGAACGGCCCGAGGACGTGATGCCGTTTCTGCAGAACGTGACCCGGGGCCGGGGTGTGCCTCCCGAACGACTGGTCGAGGTCGCCGAGCACTACCAGCACTTCGGTGGGGTGTCCCCGATCAACCAGCAGTGCCGGGACCTGCTGGCCGCCGTCCGCGCCGACTTCGACGCGCACGGTGTCGACCTCCCCATCTACTGGGGCAACCGCAATTGGGACCCGATGCTCGCCGACACCGTGACCCGGATGCGCGACGACGGGGTCACCCGGGCCTTGGCCTTCGTCACCAGCGCGTACGGCGGCTACTCGTCCTGCCGGCAGTACCAGGAGGACATCGCCGCCGCCCGTGCCGCCGTCGGCCCGGACGCCCCGGTGATCGAGAAGCTGCGCCAGTTCTGGGACCACCCCGGCTTCGTCGAGCCGCACGTCGACGCGGTCCGGGCGGCGCTGGGCCAGCTGGACCCGGCGAAGCGGGACACCACCCGACTGGTCTTCACCGCCCACTCCATCCCCACCTCGATGGCGGCGAACGCCGGCCCACACGGCGGCCGGTACGAGGCGCAGCTGCACGAGACCGCCCGGCTCGTCGCCGCTGCCGCCGCACCCGACCTGGGGTACGACCTGGTCTGGCAGAGCCGCTCCGGCCCGCCGCAGGTGCCGTGGCTGGAACCGGACATCAACGACCACCTGGCCGCCCTCGCGCAGGGCGGCACCACGGCTGTGGTGGTCAGCCCGATCGGGTTCGTCTCCGATCACCTGGAGGTCGTGTGGGACCTGGACACCGAAGCGCTGGAGACGGCGAAGCAGCTCGGCCTGGACTTCGTCCGGGCCGGCACGCCGGGCACCGACCCGCGCTTCGTGACAATGGTGCGTGAGCTGGTCACCGAGCGGACCGACCCGGACGGCGCGCAGCTACGCCGCCGCCTGGGCGAGCTGCCCATGTGGGACAGCTGCCCCACCGTCTGTTGCGTGCCGACCCGTCGCCCCTGACCTCTGAGGATCATCATGCATGACCGTAAGCCCGTGCAGAGTTGGCTGACCGACATGGACGGCGTGCTGGTGCACGAGGGCCAACCGGTGCCCGGCGCGCCGGAGTTCATCAACCGGATGCGCGCCTCCGGCAAGCCGTTCCTGGTGCTGACCAACAACTCGATCTACACCCCGCGCGACCTGACGGCCAGGCTCAGCCGGATGGGCCTGGACGTACCGGAGGAGTCGATCTGGTCCTCCGCCCTGGCCACCGGCCAGTTCCTCGCCGACCAGCGGCCAGGTGGCACCGCGTACGTCATCGGTGAGGCCGGGCTGACCACGGCGCTGCACGCCGTCGGCTACGTGCTGACCGACTTCGCCCCCGACTACGTGGTGCTCGGCGAAACCCGCACCTACAGCTTCGAGGCGATCACCAAGGCCGTCCGCCTGATCAACGATGGCGCCCGGTTCATCTGCACCAACCCCGACGTGACCGGCCCGTCCGTGGAGGGCGCGCTACCCGCCGCCGGCTCGGTCGCCGCCATGATCTCCAAGGCGACCGGGGTCGAGCCGTACTTCGTCGGCAAGCCCAACCCGATGATGATGCGCTCGGCGCTCAACACCATCAACGCGCACTCGGAGAGCACCGCGATGATCGGTGACCGGATGGACACCGACATCCTGTGCGGCCTGGAGGCTGGGCTGGAGACGATCCTGGTGCTCACCGGGATCAGCAGCCGCACCGAGGCGGAGCGCTACCCGTACCGTCCGTCCCGGATCATCAACTCGGTCGCGGACCTGCTCGACGAGATCTGACCGATCGACCTTGGCGGGCCGCCACCATGCCTCGGTGCTGGCGACGTACCACGATGATCATCCAGACGAGGAACAGCACCTCACCGGCGGCGAACAGCAGTAACAGCGCGGTGCCAGCCATGGTTGCCTCCGTCAGGGGCGCAGGGGGGCGTTGCAGGCGGCCACCAGCGCCTGTCGGCAGGCTGCGGTGAGTGGCCGTAGTGCCGCGTCCCGTTGCTGCGCCTCGTAGTTGTTGATCGCGCCGCCCGGGGCGGCGTGCCCGGCCAACGCCAGAACCCGGTCGAGCACCGCGGCCCGGGCGAAGAGCCGGCGGGCCCGCGGGTCGAAGCCCGGTGGGAGGTCGGTGGTGCCGTCCGGGCGGCGGAGCGCGGCCAGCGCACCGGCCAGCTCGGGCCGCCACTGGGCGACGTCGAGGCGGGTCAGCACGGCGGTCGTCTCGGCCAGCGCGGTTGCCAACTCGGCCTCCGCCTCGGCGGCGCCGGGCAACGAGAGTGACGCGGCGGCCGCGTTGGCCGGCAGCGGGTAGACCCGCCAGAGCACCGTCTCGAAACAGTCCCCGGAGCCGGAGGTGTGCAGCCGCACCTGGGGGATCAACCCGAGCCCGCCGGCGACCACCGCCTCGCCAGTGACCAGCGCCGCACCGGCGAAGTCGCCGGGGCCGGGCAGACCCCTCGGGTCGCCCGGCGCGGGCAGCACCAGGCGGATCTCGTCCGGGGAGAGCTTGGCCAGGGTGGGCAGCGCGGCGCCCAGCGGGACGTCGGTCCAGGTGCCCGGGGCGTCCGCGACGAGGTGTTCCTCGTCGCCGGCGATGGCGTCGGCGACCTCGTCGTAGGGCACCAACCCGGCGCGCCACGCGCGCACCCAGGCAACGAACCGGCTGGACCGGCGCGGCGCGAGTGTGGCCGCGCCCGTTGCGGGGGTGGACATGCCGAAAGGGTACGTGGTCACGACCTGCCCTGTCTCGGCTGCCGCTCCGGTCGCCCGGCCTGCCCCCAACTGCCCTGTTCGCCCTAATCCCCGCCCCCTCTGGTCGGCGGTCAGGGGGCGGGGCGGTGTGTCGGGGGCCGGGGTGGGCGCGGGCTGGGTTTAGCGTGATCGACATGGCGGGGCGATACGGCGAGGACGTGTTGGCGGGCGACTGGCGACGGCGCAAGGTCACCCCCGAGGTGGACGCCGAACCGGATCTCGTGGTCGAGGATGCCGACTCCGGGTTCTGCGGAGCGGTGGTGGGCTTCGAGGCCGGAGCTGTGGTGTTGGAGGACCGGCACGGTAAACGGCGCAACTTCCCGCTGCTGCCGGCGGCGTTCCTGCTCGACGGCAGCCCGGTGACGCTGCGCCGCCCGACCCGGGCGGCGGTGCCGACGGCCCGTCGGCGGACCGCGTCCGGTTCGGTCGCCCTGGACAACGTGCGGGCCCAGGTGGCGAAGGCCAGCCGAATCTGGGTGGAGGGCATCCACGACGCCGCGCTGGTCGAGCGGATCTGGGGCGACGACCTACGGATCGAGGGCGTGGTGGTCGAGCCCTTGGACGGCATCGACGCCCTCGACGCCGAGGTACGCGACTTCGGCCCCGGCCCGACCCGACGACTCGGCGTGCTCGTCGACCACCTGGTGCCGGGCAGCAAGGAGAGCCGGATCGTCGCCCGGGTGAACTCGCCGCACGTGCTGGTGACCGGGCACCCCTACGTGGACGTGTGGCAGGCGGTCAAACCTGCCGCGTTGGGCATTGCGGCCTGGCCGGTGGTGCCCCCGGGGCGGCCGTGGAAGGAGGGGGTCTGCGCGGCCCTCGGGGTGGCCGAGCCGGCCGCCATGTGGCGGCACATCCTGTCCCGGGTGAACAGCTTCGCCGACGTGGAGACCCCCCTGATCAACGCCATGGAGCGCCTCATCGACTTCGTCACCGAGCCGGCCTGACCGCCTGGTTCTCCGGCCGCCCAGCGGCGGTTCGGTTCAGGGAACCTCGTCCGGGCTGCGCGTGAAGACGAACGTGGCGATGTCGACCGCCCGCGCCCGTCCGTCGTCGTCGCGCAGGACCGACAGGATCTCGCCGTTCTCCGGGCCGGAACGTCCCCGCCAGCGGTCCGTCCCCTCGGCGGTGAACCGGCTCACCCGCTCGCCGCGTACGTGGGCCACCAGGTCACCCGCGTCCCAGCTCAGGTCCAGCGGAGTGCCCATCCACCACCAGCGGCCGGTCAGCTCGGCCAACTCGGCATCCGGCGCGGCGGTGGGCGGCCGCCACGGGTGCGGGAACGCCGGCTCGGCGTCCAGCACCGTGGTCAGCAGTTGACGGCCGAGCCCGGTGATCGGGAAGCCGTACGAGTTGGCGAAGCCGACCACTGCGGTGCGGGTGGGCCGGTGCACCACGAGGGCGGCGACGTACCCGGGCATCGAGCCGCCGTGCCCGACGTACACGCGCTCGCCGTCGCGGTAGAGCTCCAGCCCCAGGCCGTGCCCGCCGGTCCAGGAGTCGAGGTCGCTGATCACCACGGGGGCACACATCTCGGTCAGGGTCTCGGCGGCCAGCACGGACGGGTCGGGGTCGGCCAGGAACGCGGCCCAGCGGCCCAGGTCCTCGATCGTCGACCAGAGTTGCCCGGCGGGGGCCATGGCGCCGGTGTCGGTGCGGGGTTCCTCGCGCAGTGTGCCGTGCCAGGGGTGGACGACGTAGCCGCGGGCGTACGGCTCGGTGGCCGCGTAGGTGGTGCGGCGCAGGCCCAGCGGGGCGAGGATCCGTTCGTCGAGCAGGTCGGCCCACTGTGTCCCGGTGAGCCGTTCGAGCAACCCGCCGAGCAGGCCGTACGCCAGGTTGGAGTAGTGGTACGCGCGGTGGGGCGGGTAAGCGATCTTGTCGGCGTCGACATCGGCGAGCAGGGTGTTGAGATCGACGCCCGCTGCCCGCTCCCACCAGTCGCCCTCGGGTTCGCGTTGGATGCCGCTGACGTGCCCGAGCAGTTGACGCACTGTGAGCGCGCCCACACCGGTGCCCGGCAGGTGCTGCTCCAGCCGGTCGTCCAGGGCCAGTCGGCCGGCGTCGCGCAACTGCATGATCAGGGTGGCGGTCATCGTCTTGCTGATCGAGCCCACCCGGTACTGCAGGTCGACTTCCGGGCGGGGGTTCTCGCCGGCGACGGCCACGTGCGCCAGCGTGCCGTCGCGGACCACGCCCAGCACCAGCGACGGGGTGTGACCGTCGGCCTGTGCCTGGGCGACCCGGGTGTCGATCTGTCGGGCGGTCTCGGGTAACAGGGTCAACGGGATCTCCTCGGGTCGGGCCGCCGATTCGTGATGTTTTGACGGGCCGGAAAGGGTCCCGCAGAGCCTACTGATCTTCGTGGGGAGGCCGCGCGTGCATTTGCGTGTCACGATCGGGGGGTGGACGCCGTGGTGTGGATCGTTTTGGGTGTGCTGCTGGCCGTCGCCGAGATTTTCACGACGACGCTATTTCTGATCATGTTCGGGGCAGGTGCGTTCGCCGCCGCCGGTGCGGCCGCCCTGGGCGCGCCGGTCGCCGTGCAGGCGCTGGTCTTCGCTGTGGTGTCGGCGTTGAGCCTGGTGGTGGTCCGACCGGTCATCCGGCGGCACAGCCGCTCCGCGTTGGAGAGTGGCGAGCAGCCGTTCGGCGTGGAGGCGATCGAGGGCTCCACGGCGCTGGTGCTGGAACGGGTGGACGCCGAGCAGGGTCTCGTCAAGATCGACGGTGAGTTGTGGAGCGCCCGGTCGTACGACACGACGCAGGTCTACGACCCCGGTCAACGGGTTCGGGTGATAAAGGTCCGGGGCGCTACCGCCCTGGTGTGGCAGGACGATGTTTCTTCCGCCGGCGAGTTGCCGGAATCGAGAGGGTGAACGGGATGACCTTAATCGGGGTGGTGGTGATCGCGGTGGCGTTGATCGCCGTGATAACGCTGGCCAAGGCGGTGCGGATCGTGCCGCAGCAGCGCCAGGACGTGGTGGAACGGCTCGGCAAGTACAAGCGCACCCTCAGCCCCGGCCTCAACCTGCTGGTGCCGTTCATCGACGCGGTCCGTACCAAGGTCGACATGCGGGAGCAGGTGGTCAGCTTCCCGCCGCAGCCGGTGATCACCTCGGACAACCTGGTGGTCTCGATCGACACGGTCCTCTACTTCAAGGTGGTCGACTCGGTCCGGGCGACCTACGAGATCTCCAGCTTCCTCCAGGCCATCGAGCAGTTGACCGTCACCACGTTGCGTAACGTGATCGGTTCGCTCGATCTGGAGCGGGCGCTGACCAGCCGGGACGAGATCAACAGGCACCTGTCGGGTGTGCTGGACGAGACCACCGGCCGCTGGGGCATCAAGGTGACCCGGGTCGAGATCAAGGCGATCGAGCCGCCGGCCAGCATCCGCGACTCCATGGAGAAGCAGATGCGCGCCGAGCGGGACCGTCGCGCGGCGATCCTGACCGCCGAGGGGCACAAGCAGTCGGTGATCCTCACCGCCGAGGGTGACAAGCAGTCGGCGGTGCTGCGGGCCGACGGTGACCGGCAGGCCCGGATCCTCCAGGCCGAGGGTCAGGCGAAGGCGATCCGCACGGTCTTCGACGCGATCCACCAGGCCAACCCGAGCCAAAAGGTGCTCGCCTACCAGTACCTCCAGGCTCTGCCGCAGATCGCCCAGGGCAGCGCCAACAAGGTCTGGATCGTCCCGGCCGAGCTGACCAAGGCCCTGGAGGGGATGGGTGGCGCGCTCGGTGGGCTGAGCCAGATGGTGGGGGACCTGCCCGCTCCGGAGGCGGCCGAACACGCGAGCCAGGTGGAGCGCGAGGCCGCGGAGGCGGCGCAGGCCGCGGCGGACGCCGCCCAGCAGATCCACGACGAGGTACGCGTCGCCGAGGCGCAGGCCACCGGCGGCAACAAGCCGCAGGGGCTGCCCGCACCGGAGCCGGTGTCTCCGGCCAGCCTGACCGAGGACCCGGCCGACCAGCGCGAGCGCGGCTGATCCGGTACGCCGGCCGCCCGGTCGGCTAAATACGAGAAAGACTCATGGGGCGCTCCGACGCCTGCCACGATCGGTCCTAGGACGGGTGGTGACCAGGCAATCGGGGCGCCCCGGCGCGTCGGTGCACCGCTCGACGACGAGCGAGGTGACGCATGAAGGATCCGGCGAATCGGATGTGGTCCTCGGCCCCGGTGCCCGGCGCGCACGACCCGGTAGCCCCGCTGGGCTCCCGGCGCAGCGGTGGCGGGTTCGGCGTACTGCCCTTCGTCGGCGAGCCGACCCCGGGCGCCCCCGCCACGAACGCCAGTTGGGCCTTCTCGGTACGTCGGTTCGCACGGGCGGCGGTCTGGCTGCTGCCCGCGTACGCCATCCTCTACGGCGCTGTGGCGATGGCCAGCGACGGAGGGGTGGGCAACGACCCCTATCCGGCCGACGGCCGGGCGGTGTACCTGATCGGCTGGGTGGCAGCGGTCTGGCTCGGCCTGCTCGCGCTGCTGGCCCTCACCGGGCTGCTGGCCGCGACCCGCAGCCGCCGGGTGGCCGCCGCCGGGTTGCTGGTCAGCATCGCCGGCACCGTGCTGATGCTGCCGTTCGCCGGGTTCGAGGAGCAGACGCCGGTCTTCGGCGCCACCGCGCGGTCGCTGGTCCTGCTCGGGGCGACGTTCTACAGCGCGGGCTGGTTCCTCACCGGGTGGGCGGTGGCCCGCTCGGGCACCTTCAGCCTCGGCGACGGCGTCATGCTGATCATCGCCGCGCCCCTGCTCGGCCTCGGCGGCGCCCTGATCGGCTCGTTGCAGACCTTCGGTGCGATCTTCGTGCTGATCGCCGGCATCGGCATCGGCTACCGCTCCGGCCGCCTGATGCCCCGCGAAACGGCCAGAGACGCCGCCACCGCCAGCCTAAGTACCCCAAACCCCTAACCCACCCACCTGCCTTAAGCCTCGCCTACTGGCCGGTGATCAAGAGGTTTGCGTCAGCCGAAGGCCCTTTCCTGACGCAAACCTCTTGATCACCCTGAGCAACTGGTGCAGGGCGCGGGGGTGGGAGTTGGCTGGTGGGTGGGCGTGAAGTTGCTGACAATCGCGGGGCGGGGGTGGTCGGTTGGCGGCATTCGTGGCAATCCTGGGGAGCATGGCCGCCCCCCGCTCGCCGCTGTCGCGGCTGTTCACAGTGCTGCTCGCCGGCGTGTTGGCCGGGCTTGTCCTGGCAGTCGCCGCGCTGCCGGGCAACCTGCTGCTCGGGCTCACGGCCCGATCCGCGCTCGGGTCGTACGCCGCATTGCCGGCCTCGCTGAAGACCCCGGCCACGCCGCAGCGCTCGTACCTCTACGCCAACGACGGCAAGACGCTGATCACCACGTTCTACGACGTGAACCGCACCGACGTCCCGTTGTCGGAGATCGCCCCGGTGATGCGGCAGGCGATCGTGGCGGCCGAGGACCGGCGCTTCTACGACCACGGTGGCGCGGACCTGCGCGGTCTGGCCCGGGCGCTGGTGGCCAACGTCAAGGGTGGCGGCACCGAGCAGGGCGGCTCGACGCTGACCATGCAGTACGTCCGCAACGTGCTCAAGACCGACCCCACCCGCACCGCCGAGGAGCGCGCCGCCGCCACCGACCCCACGGTGGGCCGCAAGATCCAGGAGATCCGGTACGCGAGCGCGCTGGACAAGAACCTCGGCAAGGACGAGATCCTCGACCGGTACCTGAACATCGCCTACTTCGGCTCCGGCGCGTACGGGATCGCGGCGGCCAGCCAGCGCTACTTCGGCAAGCCCCCCGCGCAGTTGACCCTCGCCGAGTCGGCACTGCTGGCCGGTCTGGTGCAGTCCCCGGACGCGTACAGCCCGATCAGCGGTGACAAGGACGAGGCGCTGACCCGCCGGTCGTACGTGTTGGACTCGATGGTCGCCACCAACGCGATCACCGCCGCTCAGGCAGCCCAGGCCAAGGCTGGGCCGCTGGGCCTGCACCCCACCGCCCAGCCCAACGGCTGCACCGCCGTCTCCCAGGGCCACGACGACTGGGGCTTCTTCTGCGACTACCTGCGCCAGTGGTGGCTGACCCAGCCGGCCTTCGGGGCGACAGTGGCCGAGCGCGAGCAGGCACTGCGTTCGGGCGGCTACACGGTGGTCACCTCGCTGGATCCGAAGATCCAGGCCACCGCGCAGCAGCAGGCCACGAAGGTCTATGGGTACGACAACAAGCGCGCCCTGCCGATCGCGGCGGTCCAGCCCGGGACCGGGCGGGTGTTGGCGATGGCGGTGAACCGGCACTACAGCCTCGCCGACAACCCGGCCGGGCAGGCGAACTACCCGAACACCGTCAACCCGCTGATCTCCGGCGGAGCCAGCGTCGACGGGTACCAGGCGGGTTCGACGTTCAAGCTGTTCACCATGCTCGCCGCGCTGGAGTCGGGCCGTACCCTCTCCACCGGTTTCGACGCGCCCGCCAAGCTGCCCACCCGATACGCCGCCGAGGGACCGGGCAGCTGTGACGGCCACTGGTGCCCGGCGAACGCCAACCCGGACTGGATGGACGGGTACCGGATGATGTGGGACGGCTTCGGCCGCTCGGTGAACACCTACTTCGTCTGGCTGGCCGAGCAGGTCGGCCAGGACAAGGTGGTCCAGATGGCGCAGCGGCTCGGCATCACGTTCCGCGCCGACTCGGACGCCGCCTTCGCCAAGAACAACGCCGCGAACTGGGGTTCGTTCACCCTGGGTGTGGCGGCCACCACCCCGCTGGACCTGGCCAACGCGTACGCCACGGTGGCCGCCGATGGCACCTACTGCACGCCGGTGCCGGTGGTCTCTGTGACCGGCGCGGACGGCACGAAGGTGCCGGTGGGGCAGCCCTCCTGCAAGCGGGTTCTCGACGCCGACGTCGCCCGTGCCGCGACCGACGCGGCGCGCTGCCCGGTGGGTCAGCAGTCGGCGTTCGGGCAGTGCAACGGCGGCACCGCCACAGGTGTGAACGACATCCTCGACGGCCGACCGGTGGCTGGTAAGACGGGTAGCTCGGAGCAGAACTCCACAGAGACGTTCGTCGGTTTCACCCCGCAGGTCGCGGTGGCCGGTATCGCCGCCAACCCGGACGACCCGGCGGACTCGGTGGGCTCGGCGGTGCAGACCAAGGTGATCGACGCGGTCGCCCGGGTCATCGCCACCGCGGTGAAGGGCCAACCGGAGAAGACGTTCGTCGCACCGAGCCACGAGTTGGCCGGCGACCCGCACCGCCCGGTGGACCGCCCAAAGGTCCCGGAACGCCGGCAGGACCCCACCACCGACGACCCCCGCTCAGCCCTCCAGCGCTGGCTCGACCGCCGAGGCTGACCCCCCGCCCTCCCGCCCTCCCGCCCTGCCGCCCTCACCCCCGCGATCTTGCACTTTCGGTTGTCGACAAGCACTCGTTTGCCCCCTTTTGTCGGCGCAGAAAGTGCAAGATCGCGGGGCCGGGGCCGGGGCCGGGGCCGGGGCCGGGGCGGGGCGGGGTTAGCGGTCGCGGCGTCGGGGACGGTAGCTGGCGAGGGTCGCTGGCAGGCCGCGTCGGACGATCCCGGCCCAGTCGGTGTCGCCACGTAGCACCGCCGCGGCGGTCTTGCGGGCCTGCTCGACTGTGAAGTGCGGTGGCAGCATCAGCTCCGCCGGGTCGACCAGAGCGTTGATCACCACCGGCCGGTCGGCGGTGAGCGCCCGGTCCCAGACGTCGCGCACCTGATCCGGGGAGTCGATCAACTCGCCGTGCAGCCCGAGCACCTCCGCCCACTGGTGGTAGGCGATGTCCGGCAACTGCTGGCTGTCCGGGAACATCGGCGTCCCCTCGGTGGAGCGTTGTTCCCAGCTGACGAACGCCAGATCCCGGTTGTTGAGCACCAGCACCACGAAGCGCGGGTCGGTCCAGCTGCGCCAGTACTTCGCCACGGTGATCAGCTCGTTGACGCCGTTCATCTGCATGGCGCCGTCGCCGATCAGCGCGACCAGCGGGCGGTCCGGGTGGGCGAACTTGGCGCTCAACGCGTACGGCATGGCGCCGCCCATGGACAGCAGCGTGCCGGAGAGGCTGGCCAGCATGCTGGGGCGTACCTGGATGTGTCGCGCGTACCAGGCGGTGGTGGTGCCGCAGTCGACAGCGAGCAGCACGTCGTCGGGCAGCCGTTCGTTCAGTGTGTGGTAGAGCAACTGCGGGTTGACCGGGTCGGCGGCCTGCTCGGCCAGGTCGTGCTGCACCCGACGCCACGCCGAGGTGGCCTCGGTGACCTCCGCCCGCCAGGCGGTCGGCCCGGGGCCGGGGCCCAGCTCGTCCAGCAACGCCCGCAGCGTGGGGCGGGCGTCGCCGGTCAGGTTCACCTCGGTCGGGTAGCGCAACCCGAGCTGGGTGCCGTCCAGGTCGATCTGCACCGCGCGGGCCTGCCCGGGCTGCGGGTAGAACTCCGAGTACGGCATGTTGCTGCCCACGATCAGCAGCCGGTCGCAGCCGCTCATCAGCTGCCAACTCGGTCGGGTGCCGAGCAGCCCGATCGCGCCGGTGACCCAGGGTTCGCGGTGGTCGACGGCGGTGAAGCCGAGCAGCGCTGTGGCCACGCCGGCGCCGAGTCGATCAGCTATCTCGCGGACCTCGTCGCGCGCACCGAGGGCACCCTGGCCGACCAGCATGGCCACCCGCTGCCCACCGCGCAGCACCTCGGCCGCCCGGCGCACGTCCGCCTCGGGCGGCACCGTCGGCGTGCTGCTCGGCGCGTTGCTGGTCTGGTAGTAGCCGTGCGCGTGCGGCGGGTTCGGGACGGCCGGCTCGTCCTGTAGGTCCAGGGGCAGGATCAGGGCGGTGACCGTACGCCGGGCCAGCGCCGTCCGGCACGCCCGGTCGACCAGGTGACGTACCTGCGCCGGGTGGTCGAGCTGGGCCAGGAACGCCGCTGCCACGTCCTTGTAGAGGGCGAGCAGGTCGACCTCCTGGTAGTAACCGCCGCCCTCGGCGGTGGTCGCTGTGTGCCCGACCAGGGCGACCACCGGTTGGTGGTCGAGCTTCGCGTCGTACAGGCCGTTGAGCAGGTGGATGGCGCCCGGCCCGCTGGTCACCAGCGCGCAGCCCAGCGGCCCGCCGCCGTACTTGACGTGCGCGGAGGCGGCGAAGCCGGCGGTCTCCTCGTGGCGGACCTGGATGAACTGGGCGCGGCCGTTGGTGCGTTGCAGCGCGGAGGTCATGCCGTTGATGCCGTCGCCGGGATAGCCGAAGTAGCGGTGTACGCCCCAGCTGAACAGTCGCGACACGATGTGGTCGGCGACGGTCGGACGTCGGGGCAGAGTGCCCGCTTCGCCCGCCGTGGTGTCGTCTGCGCTCACCTGGCTGGTCCTTCCCGTTCCGTCCGATGCCCGCCGGTCATTCCCCTTCTTCTTCGGACAAAACACCCCACCGGACGGGCGTCGAAGCGCACTGCTCCGCGTCCGGCAGAATCGTCGGGTGCCCGTCCACCAGATCACCGACCCCGACGACGACCGGATCGCCGACTACCGGGCGCTCACCGACGTCGAGCTGCGCACCCGCTGGGAACCACCGCACGGCCTGTTCATCGCCGAGGGGGAGCTGGTGCTGCGCCGGGCGCTGCGCGCGGGCTACCCGGCCCGGTCGTACCTGGTCGACGCCAAGCGCGTCGACCAGCTCGCCGACCTGGACACCGGCGACGCGCCGGTCTACGCCGCGACACAGGACGTGCTGCAACGGGCCACCGGCTTCCACGTACACCGGGGGGTGCTGGCGTCGTTCCACCGTCGGCCGCTGCCGACGGCGGCCGAGGTGCTCGCCGCCGCGCGCCGGGTCGTGCTCCTGGAGGACGTGAACAACCACACCAACCTCGGTGCGGTCTTCCGGGGTGCCGCCGCGCTCGGCATCGACGCGGTGCTGCTGTCGCCGTCCTGCGCCGACCCGCTGTACCGGCGCAGTGTCCGGGTCAGCATGGGTGAGGTCTTCGCGATGCCGTACGCGAAGCTCGACCGCTGGCCCGAGGGCCTGGACCAGGTACGGGAGGCCGGCTTCACCGTGCTCGCCATGACGCCCGCGCCGGACGCCGTACCGATCCAGCGGTTGACCCCGGCGCAGCGGGAGCGGGCGGCGCTGCTGCTCGGCGCCGAGGGGCCCGGCCTCACCGCTGCGGCCCAGGCCGCCAGCGACGTGCGGGTGGTTCTTCCGATGCGGCGCGGCGTGGATTCGTTGAACGTGGCCGCCGCGGCGGCGGTGGCGTTCTGGGAGCTGGGCCGCGACGATCCGCCGTTCGGCGGCGAGTAGGTCGCTTCGGCTTGCATGGCCATGCGTTCTATTGCATAATTTTCCCCGTGTCCAAGGTTCTCACCTCCCTGCCCACCGGCGAACGTGTCGGCATCGCCTTCTCCGGCGGCCTCGACACCTCGGTCGCGGTCGCGTGGATGCGCGACAAGGGCGCCATTCCCTGCGCCTACACCGCCGACATCGGCCAGTACGACGAGCCCGACATCGCCTCGGTGCCCGGCCGCGCGCTCAGCTACGGCGCCGAGGTCGCCCGTCTGGTCGACTGCCGCGCCGCTCTGGTCGAGGAGGGCCTTGCCGCGTTGACCTGCGGCGCCTTCCACATCCGCACCGGCGGGCGGGCGTACTTCAACACCACCCCGCTGGGCCGCGCCGTCACCGGCACCCTGTTGGTGCGCGCGATGGTCGCCGACGACGTCCAGATCTGGGGCGACGGCTCGACCTTCAAGGGCAACGACATCGAGCGGTTCTACCGGTACGGCCTGCTGGCCAACCCGATGCTGCGCATCTACAAGCCGTGGCTCGACACCGCCTTCGTCACCGAGCTGGGTGGGCGTAAGGAAATGTCGGAGTGGCTGCTCGAACGCGGCCTGCCCTACCGGGACAGCACCGAGAAGGCGTACTCGACCGACGCCAACATCTGGGGCGCCACGCACGAGGCGAAGACCCTGGAGCATCTCGACACCGGCATCGAGACCGTCAACCCGATCATGGGCGTGCGGTTCTGGGACCCGTCAGTGGAGATCCAGGCCGAGGACGTCACCATCGGCTTCGACCAGGGCCGCCCGGTCACGATCAACGGCAAGGAGTTCGGCAGCGCCGTCGACCTGGTGCTGGAGGCCAACGCCATCGGCGGCCGGCACGGCCTGGGCATGTCGGACCAGATCGAGAACCGGATCATCGAGGCCAAGAGCCGGGGCATCTACGAGGCGCCGGGGATGGCGCTGCTGCACTACGCGTACGAGCGGCTGGTCAACGCCATCCACAACGAGGACACCCTGGCGAACTACCACAACGAGGGTCGCCGCCTCGGTCGGCTGATGTACGAGGGCCGCTGGCTGGACCCGCAGGCGCTGATGCTGCGCGAGTCGTTGCAGCGGTGGGTCGGCACGGCGGTCACCGGTGAGGTGACGTTGCGGCTGCGCCGGGGCGAGGACTACTCGATCCTGGACACCACCGGCCCGTCGTTCAGCTACCACCCGGACAAGCTGTCGATGGAGCGCACCGAGGACTCGGCGTTCGGCCCGTCGGACCGGATCGGCCAGCTCACCATGCGCAACCTGGACATCGCCGACTCGCGGTCGAAGCTGGAGCAGTACGCCTCCCTCGGCCTGGTCGGCGGCGGGAACTCGCAGCGGATGATCGGGGCCGCGCAGGCCGCCTCCACCGGATTGATCGGCGCGATGCCCGAGGGCGGTGCGGAAGCCATCGCGTCCCGGGGCGTCGCCTCGCCCGAGGACGAGATGCTCGACCGCGCCGCGATGGAGTTCGGCGTCGACTAACCCCCTCGCGCCGGTGGCAAGTCGAGTTCCGGCGTCACGGACGGTAGCGTGGCGGCCGTGTTCCCTACCGTCCGTGAGGTCCTCGCCCTGGACCCGGTCCGCCACGGCGCGCCACGCGTGGTCGCCGGCGACGCCGGGCTGGACCGACCCGTCCGCTGGGTGCACGTCGCCGAGGTGCCGGACATCGCCACCCTGCTCGGCGGTGGCGAACTGGTGCTCACCACCGGCATCGGCCTGCCCGGGGACGACGCCGGGCTGCGCGCGTTCATCGGCGACCTCGCCGACGTCGGAGTCTCCGGACTCGTCGTCGAGTTGGGCCGCCGGTACGTCAGTGGTGTGCCCCGGGTGATGACCGCCGCCGCCGAACGGCGCGGGCTGCCCCTGGTGGAGCTGCGCCGGGCCACCCCGTTCGTCCGGATCACCGAGGCGGTGCACGCGCTGATCGTCGACGCGCAGCTCACCGAGCTGCGCGCCACCGAGGAGATCCACCAGCGGTTCAACGACCTGTCCGTGGAGGGCGCCGACGCCGCCGAGGTGATCCGACAGGCCGCCGAGCTGTCCGGTTGCCCTGTGGTGCTGGAGAACCTGTCCCGGCAGGTGCTCGGGTACGACCCGGCGGGGGAGAGCGCCGAGCTGCTGCTGGACGGCTGGGAGCAGCACTCCAGGCGGATCCGCCCGGCCGGGCGGACCGCGTACGACCCGGACAGCGGCTGGCTGGTGACCACCGTCGGCGCCCGGGGGCAGGACTGGGGCCGGCTGCTGCTGCGCTGGCCGGCCAGCGGCGACGTGCCCAGCGCCCGGGCCGTCGAACCGACAGCGGGCTCGCCCACCCGGCTCACCATCCTGATCGAGCGAGCCGCGTCCACCCTCGCGCTGGGCCGGCTGATCCGCCGCGACGCCGAGGGCCTGGAACGGCAGATCCACCGCACCCTGCTCACCGCGCTGCTCGACCACTCCCGCCCGGTGGACGAGGTGGGGCTGCGCGCCAAGGCGCTCGGCGTGGTGCTCGACCGGCGACACCTGGTCGGCGTCATGGTCCGGCACCGCGCCGACGACCCCGCCGGAGAGGTCGGCCCCGAGGCCGGCCAGGCCCGGCTACGCGATCTCTCCGAGGCGGTCGGCCAGGCACTGCGGGAGGCGAAGCTGACCGCGCTGACCAGCGCCGTCGACGACCACTCGGTGGGCGCGCTGCTGGCCCTGCCGGACCCGGCCGCCGAGGACCGCGCGCTGTCCGCGTTCGCCGGCGCCCTTCGTCGGGTACGCCTCGACGCCGGCACCGGCCGACCGGCGCCCGGTGTCGAACCGGCGCGGGCCGCCTCCGGCGTGGACGTCTCCCGTCCCGCAGCTGACGTGTCCCGCTCCGCATCCGACGCTTCCCGTGCGGCGGTCGGCGCCGATGCGGCCCGCACGGGCTTCGGCGTAGATCCGTCCCGCGCGGCGTTCGGTGTCGAGGCCGCTCGGTCGGGGGTCGGTGTCGACTCGTTCCGGGGTGCTGGTCAGGGTGCCGTGATCGTGGCCGCCGGCTCCGGGGTGGGGACCCTGCGGGAGGCCCGGCGGTCGCTGGTCGAGGCGCGGCAGATCGCCGAGGCGGCCCGGCGTGACCGGCGTGACCTGCCGATCTTCCGGCTGCCGCACGTCGGACTGGCCGGGCTGCTGCACCTGCTGCGCGACGAGCCCCGCCTCCAGACGTTCGTCGAGCGTGAACTCGGCGCGCTGCTGGAGTACGACGCCCGGCACCCCCGGGAACGGCTGCTCGACACCCTGCGCGCCTACCTGGAGCAGGGGCGCAACAAGTCGGCCGGTGCCGCCGCCGCCCACCTGTCCCGGCCGGCCTTCTACGAACGCCTGGCCCGCATCGCCCGCATCCTCGACGTGGACCTGGATTCGGTAGAGGCCAGCCTCTCCCTACACGTAGCCCTACTTGCCCTGGAAGCAGTCCGCACCCCCTAACCCCACCCCGGCCCCACCCCACCCAAGCCCCGCCCGCGTCGATCAAGGAGTTGTGGTGGGCGGCAGAAGGCGCGAAAACGTCTATTGTTCCCACCAGAACGCCATGATCGACGGGGGCGGGGTCGGCCTGGCGTAGGGGTGGCATAGAGGGCCGGCACGCTATCGAGTTGATGTCGTGAACGAATCGCGCGGCCCGGCTCGGGTCGGCCCGGCCCGGTCCGGCCCGGTCCGGCCCGGTCCGGCTCGGTCCGGCTCGGTCCGGCTCGGTCCGGCTCGGCTCGGCTCGGGTCAACCGCGCCCTGATTCGTTTACGTGACGGGACCCGGCGTGTCGGCCCATGCTGCCCGCACTCGGTACCGGGAGGGCCTGGATCAGGCGCCCTCGACGGCCGAGGCCGTCCTCCGGCCG
>NZ_JBEZGJ010000058.1:0-37584 GCF_040649965.1 Micromonospora sp. NPDC048843 | reverse complement strand
CAGAACGTCTTCGCCCTCGGGTTCCACGTCGACTACTGGGACGACCTGGGCTGGCCCGACACGGAGAGCCCAGCCGACAAAAGACGGGTACGACATACAGCGGCGGGACGGGTCTGTGGCGGTCGAGTTTGGGATGATGCGCCGGTCGATCCACCGACATCACCCAACTCGAAGGGGCCTCCGCGATGGCAAAAGTCATCTCCACGCTGTTCATCTCGGCCGACGGTGTGGCCGAGATCGACCCGGACTGGCACTTCCCGTACTTCGACGAGAACATGGGCCGCGCCGTCACCGAGGACTATGACGCCGCCGATGTGCTGCTCATCGGCCGGGAGACGTACGACAGCTTCGCCGGGGCCTGGCCCGGCCGGGAGGCCGCCGGTGGCGAGGACGCGCCGTTCGCCAAGCAGCTCGGCGACATGCGTAAGGTCGTCGTCTCGCGTCAGCCGTTGGAGTTTTCCTGGCGCAACTCGGAGTTGATCGACGGGAACCTCCTCGACGCCGTCACCGCGCTCAAGGCCGATGCCGGTGTCCGGGGGATCCTCATCCCCGGGTCGATCTCCGTGGTGCAGCAACTGCTCGCCGCGGGTCTGGTCGACGAGCTGCGCCTGCTGGTGCACCCGGTCGCCGCGCGTCATGGCCGCAAGCTGTTCGACGAGGGCGATGCGGCGTACCACCTGCGACTTGTGGCTTCGGAGGCGTTCCCGACGGGTGTCCTTCGCGTGATCTACGCGCCGGGCACTGCGCCGGCGCCGGTCGGCTACGACGAGATCACCGACCAGGTGCCGGCCGGAAACTAGGTTGGGTTCGGGGGCGTAAGCACGGCATGCGGGTGGAGTGGAACGCAGGCAGTCCCGGCGGATCCGGGTCACCGGCGCCCAGCGGTACGCGCGGCTGGATTGACCACCACCGATTCATCCCACACTTCGGGCCGGCGTTTAGTGAGGGCTATCGATATTGACGGTTGGCGTCGGCGGCGAAAGGATCTCGGGCACCACCACCCTGATCCCCCTCCTGGGAGGCGCCATGACCCGTCCCCGCCTGCCCCGCCTGCGGGCAGCCACCCGGTTGGCCGCACTCGCCCTCGCCACCGCCGGCGTGCTGCTCACCGTCGCCACCCCCGCCAGCGCCGCCGTGCCCACCGGCCGTTACGTCGCGCTGGGCGACTCGTACACCGCAGGTCCGCTGATCCCCACCCAGGTCGACCTCAACTGCCTGCGGTCCAACCGCAACTATCCGTCGCTGGTGGCGGCGTCCGCCGGCTCGTCGTCCTTCGCCGACGTGAGCTGCTCCGGCGCCACCACTGACGACATCCTCTACGGCGGTAGCGGCCAACTGGGCATCACGTTGCCGCCGCAGCTCAACGCTGTCACGTCGAACACGTCGCTGGTGACGGTGCAGATCGGCGGCAACGACATCGGCTTCTCCGGCATCATCGGCGACTGCGCGGAGGCGAGCGTCAGTAGCCCGCTCGGATCTCCGTGCAAGAACCGGTACACCGCCGGAGGGGTCGACCAGTTGCAGGCGCGGATCGTCGCCGCCACACCGAAGATCACCGCCGTGCTCCAGGCGGTCCGGCAGGCCGCACCGGGGGCGCGGGTCGTGGTGCTCGGCTATCCGGCGATCCTGCCGGACAGCGGCTACGGCTGCTGGCCGGTCGTTCCGATCGCCTACCAGGACGTGCCGTACCTGCGTGGCGTCGAGAAGTCGCTCAACGCGATGCTGGCCAGCGTCGCGAGCGCCAACGGCGCCACCTACGCCGATGTCTACACCCCGTCGATCGGCCGTGACGCGTGCAAGGGCAGCGGCACCCGGTGGATCGAGGGTCTGGTGCCGCAGAACTCGGCCGCGCCGTTCCACCCCAACGCCCGAGGTGAGCAGGGCATGGCCACCGCCCTGATCGCCAGGTTGAACAGCTGACCGGGCCGTAGGCGGCCGAGCCCGCCCCGCCGGCAGCGGCGGGGCGGGCTTCTCCTGCGGTGCGCCGACGCGGCGCGGTACCAGCCTCGTTGTGCTTGAGATCGGGGAGTCCGGGGTACCGAAAGCTATGCCGAATGTGGGGCAAGTCGTCGGAGACCGTTACCGCCTGGTCGAAAGCATCGCCAGTGGCGGAATGGGTGACGTGTGGCGGGCGGTCGACGAGACCCTCGACCGCTGCGTGGCGGTCAAGATGCTGCAACCACGGTTGGTTGCCGACGGCGGCTTCAGTGAGCGGTTCCGGCGCGAGGCGCGGGCGATGGCGGCCCTGCGTCACCCTGGTGTCGCCCAGGTCTACGACTACGGTGAGGTGTCCCGATCCGGAGCGCTGGCCCTCGCCTACATCGTGATGGAATGCGTGCAGGGGCAGCCCCTGTCGGAGCGGATCACCGAGGTCGGCCGACTGGACGTGGCCGAGACGATGTCGATCGCCGCGCAGACCGCCAGTGCCTTGCAGGCCGCGCATGACGCCGGTGTCGTGCATCGTGACGTCAAACCCAGCAATCTGATCATCGAGCCGGACGGGCACGTCGTACTCGTCGATTTCGGGGTTGCGGTGACCCAGGAAGCGGCGAGCCTGACCGGAGCGAACCAGATCGTCGGCACCGCTTTGTACATGGCACCTGAGCAGGTCGCGAAGAACGAGATCACACCGGCGATCGACATCTACGCGCTGGGGGCTGTCGTCTACCACTGCCTTGCCGGTCGGCCGCCGCACGAGGGCGAGAATGCCGTCGCGGTGGCGCTGCGGCATCTCGAAGAGGAACCGTCGCCGCTGCCCGAGGACGTTCCGGCTGAGGTCCGGCGTGTGGTCGCCACCGCGATGGCCAAGGATCCCGCCCACCGCTTTCCGACGGCAGCGGACATGGCCACTGCGGCGCAGACGCTCGCGGACCCGTCTGACCACCTGCCGGCCACCGCGACCGGAGCGACCGAGGTCGGGGTGCGGACCGAGGTCACGGCTGCCCGGCGGTCGGCCCTCGGCGGCACGGTGGGCCGGGCCGTCACTCCCGGGCCCAGAGCGCTCGCGGTGCTTCTCGGATCGCTGGCCGCCGCGGCTGCCGTCCTGGTGCTCGCCGATCCCATCGGGATCATGCCCGGTCCGACCGGGCGCCCGTCGACGCCTCCCGCGGTGCCGCCCGCGGTGTCGCCAACGGTGCCGCCCGAGCGGGAACCGGGCCCCGGCCTCGGCGGCGGTGAACCGGCCACCCGCAGTTCTGCCGGCCTGCCGGTCCGGGCGCCAGGCTCTCCGACTCCGACGCCCACCCGGGGCGAGCAAACGGTGGATCCGTCGACTCCGTCCGGTGGGAGCACTACTGACGCGCCGGGTCCCACCGCTTCCGAGAGCGCTCCTGCGGAGCCGACGAAAGCCCCCACGCCAGCCCCGACGGGCGGAACGACAGCGCCGCCGACTTCGGGGACGACGGAGAACCCAGCGTCGGACCCGACCTCGCAACCGTCGGCGGAGGAATCGACTGCCGGAGGAGAGACCGCGGCGCCGCAGGTGTAGCGGACGGCGGCAACAACCGGAGGTGCCGCACCGGCAACCCCGGGGCCGTCATGGACACCGAGGCGGACGGGGGTTGCCTGCGCAACGCAGTCTGGCGTGGCGACCGAGGCCGCCACGCCAGTGATGCGATGTGTCAGGAACCTATCGGGGTCAACTGGTGCGACAGCTGATCGTCGGCCAGTTCCAGTTGCCGTTGGCCATGATCGTTAGGCCGAAGTTGTTGCCGTTGCCGTTCGGCGTCGCGGTGACGGTGCCACTGTTGCCGTTGACGGCGGCGTTCCAGCTGTTCTGAACGCTCTGGCCGCCGCCGAGGCCGAGGCTGACGACCCAGTTGTTGGTGCCGCTGACCGCGACATTGAGGTTGAACCGGTCACCCCACTGCTGGCCGGCGGAGATCGTCGCGTTGCAGTTGCCGGTCCCCGGGTTGCCGGTGGGGGGCGGGGTGGTCGGGTTGCCGCCGCCGCTGCCCTCCCGGACCGTGATGTCGGAGCTTCCGCTGCTCTGGTAACCCTCGGTGGCCATGACCTGGTAGCTGTGGTTGGTGCCGAGGTTCAGGCCGGCCCGGGCCCAGGCGTCGAAGTGGTTGGCGGTGGTGATGGTGCCACTGGAGCGCTTCTGCTGGCGGACGCTCCAGAACTGGTAGAACGTCTGGTTGCCGTCGATCGACGGGGCGTTGACCCGCTGGCTGCGGAGGATGTCGTAGGTGCCGCCGTCGGTGGTGACGGTGCCCATCCGCTGCGCGCCGCTGCTCGGGTTGTAGGTGCCGAAGTTCTCCACCACGTAGTACTCGATGAGCGGGCTACGCGTCCATCCGTACAGGGCGAGGTAGGTGTTGTTGTTGCCCGGGTTGTAGCTGCCCGAGTAGGTGACCGTCCGTCGGTTGCCGGTGGCCCAACCCTTGCCGCCGACCCAGTTGTTGGTGCTCCTGTCCCAGCTGCTGGTGTACCGGCCGTCGGCGCGCAGCGTCATGCTGGCGTTGCCGCTGTCCTTCCAGAACGAGAAGTAGTACCCGTTGTGCGTGCCGGTGAGGTTCGACGTGAGGGTCCGGTCGGCCTCGGCGTACGCGTTGGTGGCCGTCATCGTGCCGGCGACGGCCATGACGGCGGCGCATGCGGCGCCCAGGAGCAGCCGCATGCGGCCGCGGCCTCTCGGTTTGGTGTGGCTGGTGTCGGTCATGGAACTGTTGCCTCCTCTGACGGCTGGCGGGGGCCAGCGGCGCGGTACGCCTCGGCAGGCTGCCGGTGGTCGGGTAACGGCCACGGCGTCGTACCGCTCGGTGGTGGTGGGCCGGTCGTCCTGCACGGCGACCGGAGGAGTGGGTCGTGGTGGCTGGTGCTGACGACAATCGAGCGCCGTCGATGGCGACCGTATTAACCCAGCCGTCCACTTGTCAACAATTTTCGGAAACAGGGTGGCAACACCGCTGTCGTCGCCGGAGCGGTATCCATCCAGGTCAGTAGTCGATCAGAGTCCAGGTCGGTCACCGCGTCGTCGGAACAGCCGAACGTCGGCCGGGGTGGGGTCTGCCGAAAGTTCCGGAGACTTTCCGGACCAGGTCCCCGGCCGTGGCCAGCGGCACGGCAGGCGCTCCCGTTGCGCGAGGGTCAGCGACGCGGCAGGGCGTTGAGCCGAGCGGCCTGGCGGGTCAGGTGGTCGCGTTCGGCGAGGTTGGGGGCCTGCTGGGCGGCCTCGGCGTACAGCCGTGCCGCCGTTGTCAGATCGCCGTCGCGCTCGTGCAGGTACGCCGCCACCGCCGTGTACCGGGGCAGTGCGTCGTCCACCGCCGCGAGTGCCTTCAGCCCGGCCCGGGGGCCGTCGGCCTCACCGACCGCCACCGCGCGGTTGAGTCGGACGACCGGGTTCCCGGTCAGGAGCGCGAGTTCGTCGTACCACTCCACGATCTGCACCCAGTCGGTCTCGGCGGCGGTCGGCGCGTCCGCGTGCAGCGCGGCGATGGCGGCCTGGGCCTGGAACTCGCCCAGTTGGTCGCGGGCCAGGGCCACCTGCAGGATCTCGACACCCTCGGCGATCGACCGGGTGTCCCAGCGTCTGCGGTCCTGCTCGGCGAGCGGGACCAGGCTGCCGTCGGGCGCGGTCCGGGCGGCGCGCCGGGCGTGGTGCAACAGCATGAGGGCGAGCAGTCCCGCCACCTCTGGGTGGTCGATCGCGGCCGAGAGCTGCCGGGTGAGCCGGATGGCCTCGGCGGCGAGGTCCACGTCACCGGAGTAGCCCTCGTTGAACACCAGGTAGAGGACGCGCAGCACGGTGGCGACGTCACCGGGTCGGTCGAGCCGCAGCCCGGACACGGTGCGCTTGGCCCGGCTGATGCGCTGCGCCATGGTCGCCTCGGGCACCAGGTAGGCGTGGGCGATCTGCCGGGTGGTCAGCCCGCCGACGGCGCGCAGCGTGAGCGCGACAGCGGACGACGGCGTCAGCGACGGGTGGGCGCACAGGAAGTAGAGCTGGAGCGTGTCGTCAACGATGGGGGCGGGCCCTGGCGCCGGCTCCTCGTCGACGAGATCCTCCCGCCGACGGCGAGCGGTGTCGGCTCGGGCCGCGTCGAGGAACCGTCGCCACGCCACAGTGGTCAGCCAGCCCAACGGGTCGCGCGGCGGGTCGGCCGGCCAGACCCGGACCGCCTCGACCAAAGCGTCCTGCACGGCGTCCTCGGCCGCCGCGAAGTCGATTCCGCGGCGGACGAGGATCCCGAGGACGCTCGGCGTGAGGCTGCGCAGCAGCGTCTCGTCCATCGGAGCCGTCACTCAGTGATGGTGGGGGGCTCGCTCAGGAACGGGCGCAGCTCCAGCCACTCGTGGATCGGCTTCCCGCCCGCCCCGGGAGCTGCCGACAGCTCCCCGGCCAGCTCGACGGCCCGGTCGTGACTGTCGACGTCGATCACCATCCAGCCGGCGATGAGATCCTTGGTCTCGGCGAACGGGCCGTCGGTGACCGGCGGGCGGCCCTCGCCGTCGTACCGGACGAACGTCCCCTCCGGGGCGAGGGCCTGGGCGTCGACGAACTCCCCGGTGCCCTCGAGTCGGGCCGCGAAGTCGCGCATGTACTGCACGTGGTCCGAGATCTCCGCCGGCGTCCACTGGTCCATCGGCACGTCGTTCACCGTGGCCGGGGTGCCCCGGTAGTGCTTGAGCAGCAGGTACTTCGCCATCGTGGTGCTCCTCGGTGCTGGCTGCGACCCATTGTGGTCGCGTTCACTGCGGGGACGAAGCCGGTAGGCGCTTCTCGACATCGCTGTCCGGTTTTTTTCCTTCCGCAGGTTAATCTCGGGTGAATCGTCCGCCGTTGGGGTACCTCGGGGGCCGCAAAACTTGATTCGTTCCAAAATAGTGAGCTAGTGTTCGTACCCGTGATGTCCGACTTCGAGGCGCAGCTGCGGGCCGTCTCGTTGCGCGTGACCCGGCCCCGGTTGGCGGTGCTCGCGGCGCTGCGCGACCACCCGCACGTCGGCACCGACGCGGTGATCGCGCTGGTCCGCGCGGAGCAGCCCACTGTCTCCCACCAGGCGGTGTACGACGTGCTGCGCGTGCTCACCGACGCCGGCCTGGTGCGGCGCATCCAGCCGGCCGGGGCGACGGCCCGCTACGAGTCCCGGATCGCGGACAACCACCACCATGTCGTGTGCCGCTCCTGCGGCGCCATCGCCGACGTCGACTGCGCCGTCGGTCACGCCCCCTGTCTCACCGCCTCGGGCGACCACGGTTTCACGGTCGACGAGGCGGAGGTCGTCTACTGGGGCACCTGCCCCGACTGCGCGACCGACCGCACGCCCCAGAGATCCGCAAGCTCGGAAGGAAGTACATGAGCGACACCCAGGACAACGGCCCCGTCAGTGCGCAGGGCGTGGACCAGAAGGCAGCGGCCGGCTGCCCGGTCGCGCACGACTCGGTGACCGCGCACGGCAGCGAGAGCGAGAACCCGGCGATCGACTCGCCGACCCCGAAGACCGGTGGTCGCCCGCGCACCAACCGGGACTGGTGGCCCAACCAGCTCGACCTGTCGGTGCTGCACGCCCACTCGTCCAAGGGCAACCCGCTGGGCGAGAACTTCAGCTACGCCAAGGAGTTCGCGAAGCTCGACGTCGAGGCCCTCAAGCGCGACATCGTCGAGGTCCTCACCACCTCGCAGGACTGGTGGCCGGCCGACTTCGGCCACTACGGCGGCCTGATGATCCGGATGAGCTGGCACGCCGCCGGCACGTACCGCATCGAGGACGGCCGCGGCGGCGCCGGCGACGGTGGGCAGCGGTTCGCCCCGCTCAACAGCTGGCCGGACAACGCCAACCTGGACAAGGCCCGCCGGCTGCTCTGGCCGGTCAAGCAGAAGTACGGCCAGCAGATCTCCTGGGCCGACCTGCTCGTGCTCGCCGGCAACGTCGCCCTGGAGTCGATGGGCTTCAAGACCTTCGGCTTCGGCTTCGGTCGCGAGGACGTCTGGGAGCCCGAGGAGATCTTCTGGGGTCCGGAGGACACCTGGCTGGGCGACGAGCGCTACGCCTCCGAGAAGGAGATGGCGGCCGGCGTCGGCTCGACCGAGATGGGGCTCATCTACGTCAACCCGGAGGGCCCGCGCGGTAACGCGGACCCGGCCGCGGCGGCGCACTTCATCCGCGAGACCTTCGGCCGGATGGCGATGAACGACGAGGAGACCGTCGCCCTCATCGCCGGTGGTCACACCTTCGGCAAGACCCACGGTGCCGGCGTCGCCGACAACCACGTGGGCCCGGAGCCCGAGGGCGCTGCGCTGGAGGCGCAGGGCCTGGGTTGGCTGAGCACCCACGGCAGCGGCAAGGGCGCCGACACGATCACCAGTGGTCTCGAGGTGACGTGGACCGACGTGCCGACGCAGTGGAGCAACCGCTTCTTCGAGATCCTCTTCGGCTACGAGTGGGAGCTCACCACCAGCCCTGGCGGTGCGAAGCAGTGGGTCGCCAAGGACGCCGAAGCGATCATCCCGGACGCTTTCGACGCGGCGAAGAAGCACCGGCCGACGATGCTCACGACCGACCTGTCGCTGCGCGTCGACCCGGCGTACGAGAAGATCTCCCGCCGCTTCCTGGAGAACCCCGACCAGTTCGCGCTGGCCTTCGCCAAGGCGTGGTACAAGCTGTTGCACCGCGACATGGGCCCGATCGAGCGCTTCCTCGGGCCGTGGGTGGCCGAGCCGCAGCTCTGGCAGGACCCGGTGCCGGCCGTCGACCACGAGCTGGTGGGCGACGCCGACGTCGCCGCGCTCAAGGCGAAGGTCCTGGAGTCCGGTCTCACGATCGACCAGCTGGTCTCCACCGCCTGGGCCTCTGCCGCGAGCTTCCGGCACACCGACAAGCGGGGCGGCGCCAACGGCGCGCGCATTCGCCTCGAGCCGCAGCGCAGCTGGGAGGTCAACCAGCCCGAGCAGCTGGCCACCGTCCTCACCACCCTTGAGGGCATCCAGCAGGAGTTCAACTCCGCCGGCGGGGCGAGCATCTCGCTGGCCGACCTGATCGTGCTGGCCGGTTCGGCCGCGGTGGAGAAGGCGGCGCGGGACGCCGGCGTCGAGGTGACTGTTCCGTTCCGGCCGGGCCGCACCGACGCGACCCAGGAGCAGACCGACACCGATTCCTTCCGGGTGATGGAGCCGCGCGCCGACGGTTTCCGCAACTACCTGCGCGCCGGCGAGAAGACCCAGCCGGAGGTGCTGCTCATCGACCGTGCCTACATGCTCAACCTGACCGCGCCCGAGATGACCGTCCTCATCGGCGGCCTGCGCTCCCTCGGCGCCAACGTCGGCGGCAGTCAGCACGGTGTGCTCACCGACCGGCCGGGCGTGCTCACCAACGACTTCTTCGCCAACCTGCTCTCCCCGGGCACCCGGTGGAGCGCGTCGAAGTCCGACGAGCACGTGTACGAGATCCGCGACCTGGCCACCGATGAGGTGAAGTGGACCGCCAGCGCGGTCGACCTCATCTTCGGGTCCAACTCGCAGCTGCGCGCCCTCGCCGAGGTCTACGCCAGCCAGGACGCCCGCGACAAGTTCGTTGCCGACTTCGTGGCCGCCTGGACCAAGGTCATGGAGCTCGACCGGTTCGATCTCGCCTGACAGGTACCACCGACGAGCCCCGGCCGATCCGCACGTGATCGACCGGGGCTCGTCGCCCTTTGCGTGCCGTTCGACGCGGCACCGGCGCCGTCCACCTCGATGTCACCCCGGTGCCATTCCCTTCGCGACGAATCCCATGGATGATTTTCCTGTCTCATTGATCAGCTGGCGGACGGGCCCATCCATGGCAAGGTGTTGACCCTGCCCGGGCGGCGGGCGCGGACCTAGTCACGCAGGGAGTCAACGTGGCCCATCCCGACCTGCAGGCCGAGGACGTGGACCAGCACGCCGAAAGCCCTGCGATACCCCGGCAGCGGGTGGTCCCCGCCCGGCGGTCCCGAGCGGGCGTCGCCGACACCGACACCGTCTGGCGGCCGCTGCGGATCGCGATGATCGGCCAGAAGGGGATACCGGCGACCTACGGCGGGATCGAACGGCACGTGGAGGAGATGGCCAGCCGGCTCGCCAGCTACGGCCACGAGGTCACCGTCTACTGCCGCCGGAGCTACGGCGAGACACCCGCCGACGGCTACCGGGGCGTACGGCTGCGCCAGACCCACACGATCTCGAGTAAACACCTCGACGCCATCGTGCACGCGGCGACCTCGACCATGGCGGCGGTGGCCGCGCGGCCCGACATCGTGCACTACCACGGGCTCGGGCCGGCCCTGGTCGCCCCACTTCCGCGTGCCCTGTCCCGGGCGCGCGTGGTGCTGACAGTGCACGGGCTGGACAACCAGCGGAGCAAGTGGGGGCTCGCCGCGCGGGCGGTGTTGGGCAGCGCCCACTGGTTCAGCGGGTACGTCCCGCACCAGCGGGTGGCGGTTTCCCAGGGGCTCGCCGCCCACTACGGCGTCCGGTTCGGCCGCCCGACGGCCTACATCCCGAACGGCGTGAACCCGGCCCGACCGGCGCGGACCCGTCAGATCCAGGACCGGTTCGGGCTGACCTCCGGCGGCTACCTGCTGCTGGTTGGTCGGCTGGTGCCGGAGAAGGCGGCCGACCTGCTGATCCGGGCCTTCCGCCGGACCGAGACCCCGATGCGCCTGGCGATCGTCGGCGGGTCGTCGTTCACCGACGACTTCGTGGACCGGCTGCGCCGGGAAGCCGGGACGGACGACCGGATCGTCTTCACCGGGTTCGCCTACGGCGACCTGCTCGCCGAGCTGTACGCCGGTGCCGCCGGCTTCGTGCAACCGTCCCGGTTGGAGGGACTGCCATTGACGTTGCTGGAGGCGGCCGCGTACGGGTTGCCGGTGGTCGCCAGTGACATCGCGCCGCACGTCGAGGTGCTCACGTCCGACACCGCCGGCGGGCGGTTGTTCCGTGACGGCGACGAGGACGACCTGGTCCGGGTGTTGACGTCGCTGCTCGCCGACCTGCCGGGTGAACGGGCCGGTGCGCTGGCGCTGGGCGAGCGGATCACCAGCAAATACAGCTGGGACACCGCCGCCCGCGAGTTGGAGCAGCTCTATCTCCGGCTGGCCCCGGAGCCGGGCCGCCGGGCCAGGGCACGACCCACGGGGGTCGCCGACTGACCGGACGGCGTCAGCCGGTGGGGTGTCGGATCAGCCCCCCGGGGGACGGGGCAGTCGGTGCAACGGCCCCTTCTGCCGTCGAGGTGACAGGACTAGATTGAACCGATCTTGTGCCGGGAGGACATCGGTTGGCCGCGCCCGGCAGCGGCCGGGCAGCGCCGATTCAGTTCAGTGGGATCAGTGGAACAACACACGCAGCAGGTCACTCCGCTCATGACCAAGCGGTTCGACCCGACCCGCCTGCTCACCGGCGGCGCGGCGCTGGCCGCCGCGGTCGTGGCGGTGGTCGCGGGCGTCTCGATGGCGGCCGGTGACCGCAGGGGCATGGTGCTACCACTCGCCGCGGTAGCGGGGATCGCTGTGGCCGTCCTCGCGCTGACCCGGTTCGCCGGGTACGTGCTGCTGATGCTCGCGGTGCGCTCCTGCGTCGACCTGTTCAAGCTGACCGGCCCGAGCGCAGGCCAGGCCGACTCCGCCGGAACGGCCCGGGCGGTGGACCCCTCCACGCTGCTCGCGGTGCTGTTCCTCCTCGCCGCCGGGCTCTGGCTGGCCGCACAGCTCAGCCGCCACGGGAGGCTACGCGGATCCCCGCTCAGCTGGGCCATGCTGCTCGTCGGCGCCAGCAGCGTGGTCAGCGCCCTCGGTGCCAGCCGGCCGGCGAACAGCCTGTTGGAGGCGCTGCGGATCCTCACCGTGGTGGTGATGTTCGTGGTGCTGGAACAGCTCATGCCGGACACCGCGGCGATCCGCCGGGTCCTGCTCGCCTGCTACGCCTCCCTGGTGCTGGCGCTGGGCTACACCGTCGTGCTGTCGCTGCTCGGCAACCCGCCGGCCGAGGTGAAGGGTGACTTCACCCGGATCAGCGGCACGTTCAGCCAGTCGACCACGTTCGGCCGCTACCTGATGTTCATGGTGATCTTCGGGTTCGCGGTGTACCGCTTCCTGGATCGTCGACTGCGGGTGTCCCTCGCGGTGCTGCTCGCCCTCTCACTGCTGTTCCTGCTGCTCACCAACACCCGCAGCGCCCTGCTCGGCGCGGCGATCGGCCTGGTGGTGGTCGCGGCGCTGCATCGCAGCAAGCGGATGCTGGTCACCCTCTGCGTGGTGGCGGTTGCCGGGGTGGCACTGGTGCCCGCCGTCGGCGAACGCTTCGCCCAACTCGGTACGTCCCGCGCGGTGGGCGGAGACCCGACCGGAAACACCCTGGCCTGGCGGATCGGCTACTGGACCGAGATCGTCACGCTCGCCGACCGGAACCCGGTGACCGGCATCGGACCCAACATGACCCAGCGTGAGACCGACGAGGCGAAGAAGCCGCACAACGACTTCCTGCGGGCGTACGTGGAGACCGGGCTGCTCGGTCTCGGGGCGTACCTGCTGATGCTGTTCGCCTTCCTGCACACCGCCCGGACCGCGCTGCGGCGCGCGCCTCCGGGCAGCTTCGAGCGCGGCGTCGCGGTCGGGTTCACCGGCTGCGCCGCCGCGTTCGTGGCGGTCAGCGCCGCCTCCAACGTCATTTCCAACGTGGTCACCCTCTGGTACTTCGTCGCGTTCGCCGCGGCGGCCAGCGTGATCGCCCGCCAACCGGCTCCGAACCTGACCGGCGAGCAGCCACGAGGCACGTCCGTCCCGGTTTGACTGAACGACAGCATTGGGGAAAAAGTGGAGATCGTCGACTACCTGCGGGTCGCCCGGCGGCGCCTCTGGGTACTCGTGGGTGTGCCGGTGCTCGCCACCGGCGCCGCGGCCGCCATCGTCCTGCTCGCGCCACAGCAGTTCAGCGGGACCGCGTACGTGGCGGCGCCGGCGCTGGTGGGCGGCGCGGCCGGGACGCAGTACACCGGTACTCAGGCGGCGAACCAGTTCGTCGCGGCGTTCGGCGCGGCGGTCACCTCGCCCCGCGTTCTCGCCGACGTGGCCGCTGACACCGGGGTGCCGCCGGAGCGGTTGCGCGACGGGCTCGCCATCACCCAGGTCGGCGCGAGCAGCCAGTTGGAGGTGACGTACACCGCTGGTGACCGGGCGACCGTCGCGCCGGTGCTGACCGCTACCACCACCCGGGCGCTGGCCTTCCTCTTCTCCTCCCAGGTCGGCATCGCCACCGGTGAGGTCGAGGCGGCCAACGCCGACGTCACGGCGGCGACCAAGGCGATCGGCGAGTGGGAGAAGGCGAACAAGGTCTCCCAGCCGGACCGGATCTACCAGGCCACGCTGGGCGAGCTGACCAGCCTGCGCCAACAGCAGCTCTCCATGCAGGCGGTCGGCAACGGCCGAGGCGTCGACGCGGCGACCGCCGCGATCACCGCCGCCCAGAAGAAGCTCGACGAGCTGGGGCCGAAGCTCCCCGACTACCAGGCCCTGCTCGCCCAGCGGGACGCGGCGACCAACGCCCTGTCCCAGGCGCGGGAAGGGTTGCAGGCGGCGCGGGCCCAGGCCCAGGCGGCCGATCCGAAGCAGGTGACAAGCATCGGCGAGGCGCACGAGGTGAGCCGGATGACGGAGCTGGTGCGCACCGCCCTGCCGGTGGGCGGTGCGGGTCTGCTGCTCGGGGTGCTGCTGGTGGGCGTACTCGAACTGCTCTCCCGAGGTCGTGCCGCCGCCCGGCCGGTGGCCCCGGCGGCGACCACCGCGGCCCCCTCGGCGCCGGCGGAGACCGTGACCGCGGCACGGCCGTGACCGTCGGCGAACGGGCCGCCGGGTGCGCGAGGTGACCGGGCGGTCGCCGGCCGCGCCGGAGGCCGGCGACCAGCAGGTACGCGGCATGGCCCGCGGCGGTGTGCTGAACCTGGGCGGCGCCGTGCTCAGCCAGGTGGCGCTCTTCCTGGTCATGCTGCTGCTGGCCCGGGTCCTGGGTGTACGCGAACTCGGCCGGTACGCCCAGGTCTACGCCGTGCTGTCGCTGCTGGGGCTGCTCTCGCTCTCCGGTTTCCGGGCCGGGCTGACCCGCTTCGTGGCGGTGCACCTCGCCGACGACGAGCCGGCCGCCCTCCGGGGCGCGATCCGGCTCGGGCTCGGCATCTCGGCAGTGGCGTCCACAGTGATCGCCCTCGCTCTGGCGGTCGGCGCGCCGTGGCTCGCCGACGCGCTGCACGACCCGCAGCTCACCACCGGGCTGCGGTTGGCGGCGCTCTGCCTGCCTGCCACCACCGTCTGCGAGGCCGCGCTCGCGGCCACCCGGGGGTGGCGCACGCAACGGGCCTACGCGCTCATCGGCCAGGTCTACGAGCCGGCCGCCCGGCTGGTGCTCACCGCGCTGGCGCTCGCCCTCGGAGCGGGCCTGACCGGCGCGTTCTGGGCGCTGGTGGCGGCGAGCTGGAGCGCGGCCGGGCTCGCCCTGGTGGCGCTCGCCCGGATGGTGCGCCGGGTGCCCGCCGCCCGGCCCGCGTACCGGCCGGGCGAGCTGTTCCGGTTCTCCACTGTCAGCTGGGTCTCCTCGCTGTCGTCCACCGGGCTGATCTGGGTGGACGCGCTGCTGCTCGGCTTCTTCGACTACGGCCCCGACGCGATCGGCGTCTACCACGTGGCGACCCGGCTGGTCACCATCGCGGTGTTCGTGCTGGCGCCGGTGAACGCCTCGTTCGGTCCGCACCTGGCGCACCTCTACCACCAGGGTCGACTGGACGAGGTCCGCCGGATCTACCGGGTCGCCACCGGTTGGGTGCTCCGGCTGTCGTTGCCGGCCTTCGTGGCGTTGCTGGTCTTCCCGGAGCAGTTGCTGCGCCTGGTCGGCGGGCCGGGCCTGGCCGGCGGTGCGGCGGTGACTGTGGTGCTGGCGCTCGGCCAACTCGTCAACGCCGCCACCGGGCCCTGCGGGACGCTGCTGAACATGTCCGGCCGGGTCTCGGTCAACATGCTGGACAACCTCGCGGCCCTGCTGCTCAACGTCCTGCTCAACCTGTGGCTCATCCCGGCGTACGGCATTCTCGGCGCGGCGGTGGCCTGGGCGGTGTCGTTGGCGGCGGTGAACGTCGCCCGGGTCTGGCAGGTGCGCGCGCAGGTGCACACCGTGCCGGTGACGGCGGGCATGGTGAAGGGCCTGATCGCCGCGCTGGCCGCGATGGGCGTCGGGTTCGGTGTGCGGTGGTTGGTCGGAGGCGGGACCGCGCAGCTCGCTGTGGGTCTGGCCGCGATCGTGGCGGCGTACCTCGCCGTGGTGCTCGCCCTCGGGCTCAGTCGGGAGGACGTCATGGTGTTGCGCTCGGTGACCCGCCGAGGCGGTCGACGTGCCGCCGCCGACCCCGCCGACGGCGCCGGTGTGGGCGCCGGCCGCCCCGTGGTCCGCTCGTGACCGGCGTCGTGCGGCGTCAGGTCACCGACCGGCTGCGCCGGGGGGTACGCGGGGCGCGGGCGTGGGGACGCGCGGCCCGGCCGGGACAGCCCGGTCCGTTGCCCGACTACCTGGTGATCGGCGCACAGCGCTGTGGCACCACGTCGCTGTACCACCACCTCGCCGCGCATCCCCAGGTCCGGGTGGCCAGCGGCAAGGAGTTGCAGTACTTCAGCGTCCACCACGGTCGGGGGGTGCGGTGGTACCGGGGGCACTTCCCGCGCCTCGCCCCGGGTGAGCGCACGTTCGAGGCGAGCCCCTACTACCTGTTCCACCCGAGCGTGCCGGCCCGGGTCGCGGCGACACTGCCGCAGGCCCGATTCGTCGCACTGCTGCGCGATCCGGTGCAGCGGGCCTACTCGCACTACCTGCACACCCGCTCGTACGGCATCGAGCCGCTGTCCTTCGCCGACGCGCTCGACGCGGAGGAGGAGCGGCTGGCCCGGGCAACACGCGGCGGCCCGGACAGCGCCGCCGCGCACCGGGCGTTGCGAAACTATTCGTACGCGGCCCGGGGCTGCTACGCCGAGCAGTTGGACCGGTGGTTCGCGCAGGTCCCGCGAGAGCGGATCCACGTCGCCCGGACCGAAGACCTGCACACCGACCCGGCCGGCACGTACGGCGACATGCTGCGCTTCCTCGGCCTGCCGGCCTTCACTCCCGAGGCGTTCACCCGGCACACCCGTCGCGTCGACAACGGCGTCTCGCAGCTGACCCCTGCTCTGCGCGAGCGACTCGACGCGTACTTCGCGCCGCACAACGCCCGCCTGAGCGCCCTGCTCGACTGGCCCGACCCCTGGCCGGCCCGTTAGCGGACGGCGGCGAGGATCCGGTCCACCGGCTGGTCGGCGCGGAGCAGGACGGGGACGTCGGTCACTGTGGTGCCGTCACCGGCCGCGCCCAGCGGGGAACCCACCACCCCGGTCCTTCCGCCCGGTGTCGCCGGCACTGTCACCGGCGCGTTCGACGCCGACCAGAGCACCAGCGTGCTCGACCCGCCCCGGACGAACGCGACCCCGTGCAGCCTGCCGGCCACCGGGGCGGGCAGCGGGGTGACTGTGGCGTCCCGGGCCGCGTCGGCCAGGGCGGCCAGCATCCGGCCGGCGTCCCGTTCGGCGCCGTCCGGTTCGAGCAGGCCGTAGCGGACCTCGCTGCCGGCGGCGTTGTTCGGGTTGTACGCCAACGGCAGCCAACTGACCTCACCGATCCCGCCCGCGACCAGCAGGGTGACCGTCTTGACCATCTCCGCCGCCCGGCTGGCCGGGTCACCATCGCCGTCGCGCCAGAACTGCCCGACCTCCCACGCCTGGATCGGCATACCCGGCGGTGTGGTGGCGCGCAGGTAGTCCAGCAGCGGGGCCACCCCGCTGAAGTGCTCGTAGAAGTGCACCTGCCGGACATCGACGGTGCGGTCGGTCAGCAGCGACTCGGTCACCGCCAGGAAGCGCAGGCTGCGGCTGTTGGTCTCGGTGCCGAGCGCCCGGCGCAGTTGCGCCTCCCCGGTCACCGCCGGGATCTGCTGCCCCCGGGTGCCGACCCGACGCTGGAAGTACGCCTGGTAGGCGGCGATGGCCTCGGGCATCCGACCGGCGCGCACCAGCCGGTCGGCGACACCCATGCCGTACGCGACGCTGCTGATGCCGGAGTCGACCACCAGCGCCTTCGGGTCGGTCGCGCGGATCGTCTCGGCGGCGGCCCGGACCAGCCGCGCGTACTCCTCGGGACTGCCGGCCCAGTAGCTCGGCGCGTTCACCTCGTTCTCGATGGCGTACTCCCGCACCCCGTACGGGCCGTAGCGCTGCACCACCGAGCGGACGAACCGCTGGTACGCGCCGAGGTCGGTGGGCATCGCCGACTCGGTCTTCTTCGCCGCGCCCCGGGTGTAGCGGGCGGTGCCACCGGTCGCCCAGCACACGCCAGTGCGGATCTTCAGGTGCAGTGTGATGCCCAGCTCCCGGCTGCGCGAGGCGATCTCGTCAAGCCCGGCCCAGTCGGCCTGCCCCGAGGTCCGTTCGATCTCGCACCAGGAGATCTCCTCGTACGTGGCGGAACCGGCGAGCCGGCGCAGGTACGGCCCGAACTGCTGGTACCGCGACCAGTCCCAGTGCGCGCCGAACGGGTTGCTCACCCCGCCGACGGTGCTGGTGGCCTCGGGTGCCGCCGTCGTGGAGGGGGTGGCGGCCGGCGGCGGATCGTCGCCGCCGGCGGTGCAGCCGGCGGTGAGCAGGAGCGTGACGGCGACGGCGGTGGCGACCGCGCGCAGCCGGCCGGGGCGGGTCACCGGTAGCCCAGCGCGCGCAGGGTCGGACCGGAGAACACCCAGACCAGCAGGCGGAGGAACGGGTCGAGTTCGCGACGGTAGCTGCCCACCCGGGAGCCGTAGATCGAGGCGGTGTCGTCCACCGCCGCGCGTCGTCGCTCCGCCTCGGTGGTGTACTTCTGGGCCACGTCGTGCTGCTTGCTGTCGTAGTCGAGGATGCCGTCCTCCCAGGGCTCGCCGAGGAACTCGAAGAGACCCCGCATCGTCTTCTCCGGTTCGCTGACCGCCTGCTCGTACCGCAGCTCGTAGTAGCGGTCCGCCGGCAGGGTCGCGCCGACGGCCCGCGCGGCGCGGATGTAGCGCGGCCACTTCACCACGCACTTGACAGCGGACCAGTAGCCGAACCGTTTGCGGTGCGAAACCACCACGTCGCGTCCGTCCCGGATGAGGTGCACGATCTGGGCGTCCGGGAAGACCTCGGTGACGAAGTCGAGCGACATCGCGTACAGCGGGGTCTTGTCGGCCCACCGGGTCTTGCCCCGCGCGGCGGCGTAGTCGGCGTGCACACCGCCGAAGAAGTCCCGGATCCGGCGCAGCCAGTCCTCGCGCGGAAAACCGAAGCGGGCCAGTCGTTCCCAGTCCCGGCCGACGATCCGTCGCAGGTCCGGCAGGAACCGGGTCTCCGGGCCGCAGCTGATCCGCGAGTGCGAGTCCAGGACGAGGCGCACCATCGTGGTGCCCGACCGCTGGCAGCCGACCAGGAAGATCGGCGCGGTACTGGTTCGGCTCTCAGCCACTGTCGACCGCCTTCGTCGTCTCGGATCGGGCGCCGGCCGCGGCGCTGTCGAGCCGGTCGGTCAGCTCGTCGCAGCGGGCCCGGACGCCGCTGTCGATCGGTAGCCGTCGGTGGCCCGCCGCGCCGTGCGACGCGCGTGGGGCGATGTGCGCGTGCAACCGGGGATGGTAGGGAAAGTCGAGGAAGGCGCAGAGCCGTCGGAGCTGCGCGGCAGGCTCCGCGACCAGGCTTTCGTAGCGGCAGAGCAGCACGTCGGCCCGCCGGCCCAGGCCGAGCTGGAAGAACAGCGAGTTGCGGACGTACCAGAACAGGGCCGCGCCGCTGTGCGGATCCAACCGTTGCGGGTCGTGGGCCCGGATCAGCTCGACGGTGTCGGCGTCGAGGCGCTGCCCCTGCCACCGGCGGCCGATGCTGCCGTCGGCGATCGCGCGCAGGGCCCGAAGGTTCGCGTCACCGAACTTGGCGACCTCGGAGCGGGCCCGGTCGTCGACGTCGCGGTAGACCCAGAGCGCCCGCCCGGGTGTCAGCCCCGGCAGGGCCAGCAGCTCGTCCACGCGGTGGCTCTCGCAGAGCGGTTTGACCAGGACGTACGCGTGTCGGCTGCGGTGGAGGGTGGCCGTCAGCACCGGGTCGGGGCGCAGTTGGAAGCGGTGGAAGACGGTGCTGTCGTTCTCGTTGCGGACCTCGACCTCGGGCGCGGCGTCCAGGCCACGGACCAGCATGTTCGTGCCGGAGCGTTGCAGCCCGACCAGGTAGACAGGCATCGCCGAGCCGGGGGTCCTGCCGGCCCGCCGCCGCCAGCGTCGCTTCGCCAGGGCGGTGCCGATCCGGTCGACCGGGTTGAGGCGGTCCTCCTCGATCAGCCGTCCGATCCCCTCGGTACGCGCCCAGCGCAGATGCCGCCGGACCCGCCGCGCGGTGTACGCGAGCGCGGAGACCTCGTCGTCGGCTGCCACGGTCCTCCTCGTCGGACACCGGCCCGGCCCTACATCTGAGCGGGTGCGACCGGCGGCAGCCAGGCTATCTGGAGATCACGGCGGGAGGCCAGGCCGCGGACCGCACGGGCAGACGAAGATCACCCGTTCAGCCACATGGCAAACGTGAACTGGACTCGCCGACCAGCCCTGCATACCGTGGGCCCTGGCCGGGGCGGGCAGACCCCGGTCATCACCTCCGGGCCCGGTTCGCCCGATCGACGTGAGCAGGGCGAGTCGATGCGCGTGCTGCATGTGAACAAGTTCCTCTACCGCCGTGGCGGCGCGGAGGGGTATCTGCTCGATCTCGCCGACCTGCAACGGGTTGCCGGCGACACTGTCGCCTACTTCGGCATGAGCCACCCGGAGAACGAGTCACCCCTGCCGTACGCGGCGCGGTTCCCGTCCGAAGTGGAGTTGGAGCCGGCGCCGAGCGGGATGCGGCCCCGCGCGGTGGCAGTCGGCCGGATGCTGTGGTCACCGACGAGCCGCCGCGGGCTGGCCCGGGTGATCGACGAGTTTCGGCCGGACGTGCTGCACCTGCACAACATCTACCACCAGCTCTCCCCGTCGGTGCTCGCCGCGGCCCGCGCCGCCGGTGTGCCGTGCGTGCTGACGATGCACGACTACAAGCTCGCCTGCCCGAGCTACCAACTGCTGGACCGTGGTCGCCCCTGCCAGGCGTGCGTCACCGGTGGCCCGTTGCAGGCGGCTCGTCGCCGCTGCAAGGACGGATCGCTGTCGCGCAGTGGCCTGCTCGCCGTCGAGTCCTGGCTGCACAGGCAGTTCGACGCGTACGACCCGGTGCAGCTCTTCGTGAGCCCGAGCGGGTTCCTGGCCGACGTGATGCGCCGCGCTGGCGTCTACCCGGACCGGCTGCGGGTGGTCAATCACTTCGTCGACCTGACCGGCGTCGCGGCCAAGCAGACACCCGGCGGCGGCGTCGTCTTCGCCGGCCGGCTGGCACCGGAGAAGGGCGTCGACGTGCTGATCGAGGCGGCCGCCGCGCTGCCGGACGGGGTCAGCGTGGACATCGCCGGAGACGGCCCGGCCCGCCCGGAGTTGGAGGCGCTCGCCGCGCGGCGGGTGCCCGGCCGGGTCCGGTTCCACGGCCGTCTCGACAAGCCGCGCCTGCACGAGCTGATCCGGTCGGCGGCGGTGGTCGCCGTCCCGTCCCGGTGGCACGAGAACCAACCGATGGCGGTGCTGGAGGCGTTCGCCTGTGGTGTGCCGGTGGTCGCCACCGACCTGGGCGGTCTTCCCGAACTGGTCGAGCCCGAGGTGGATGGCCGCGTCGTCGTCGCCGATGCGCCGACGGCCCTCGGCGACGCGCTCAACGACCTCCTGGCCGACCCGGAGCGGGCGTACCGGATGGGCCGGGCGGGCCGGGCGAAGATTGCCGCCCAGTTCGCTCCGGACCGGCACCTGGACCGGATCCGTGGGCTGTACGCGGAGGCCGCCGAGGCGTTGCCCTCGCGGCAGCGGGCCGGCCGGGCCGCCGCCGGTGGGGGAGCGGCCCGGTGAGCCCGGTACGAGTGCTCTACCTCGCCGGCAGTGGTCGCAGTGGCAGCACTCTGGTGACCACGGTCCTGGGACAGTTGCCGGGCTTCTTCGCGGCGGGCGAGCTGCGCTACCTGTGGCGGCGCGGCATCCTGGAGAACCGGCAGTGCGGCTGCGGTTCCCCGGTGGCCGACTGCCCGCTCTGGTCCCGCGTGCGCGCCGACCTGACCGACGCCGACCCGGCCGGGATCGCCGCCCGGTTGGCCCAGCGGCTGCGGCTGCGCGGACTGCCCGCACTGCTGCGCCGCGAGCGTCGGGGGCAGCCGCCGGTCGCGGGCCACCCCGACGACACCCAGCTGGCCCGGCTCTACGCCTCGATCGCCGAGCACGCCCTGGGCGGCCGGCCGGACGGCGTCATCGTCGACTCGTCCAAGCTGCCGCCGTACGGGGCCCTGCTCGGCAGCCTGCCCGGCATCGACCTGTACGTCCTGCACGTGGTGCGCGACCCGCGCGCCACCGCGTACTCCTGGCGTCGCCGACGCCCGCTGGACGGGCGCGCCGACGATGAGCTGATGAGCCGGCCACCGGTCGGCAAGGCCGCGCTGCTCTGGCTGGTCTGGAACACCGCCACCGTTCGACTGTGGGGCGGCCGTCGCCGTGCGCCGGGCCGCTACCTGCGGGTGCGGTACGAGGACTTCGTGGCCGATCCGGCCGGCGCCACCGCCCGGATCGCCGGCTTCGTCGGCGCGACCCCCGACGAGCTTCCGTTTCCGACACCGGCCACGGTGCGGCTCGCCCCCACCCACTCGGTGGCCGGCAATCCGTCGCGGCACCGCACCGGACTGGTCGACGTGGTCGCCGACACCGAGTGGCTGACCGGGCTGCCCACCCGCGCGTACGCCGTGGTGACCGGGCTGACCGCCGTGGCCCTGACCCGGTTCGGCTACCCGTTGCGCCGCCCGACGGTCACCTCTCCCGCCGCCCGCCTCGCCGCGGACCCGGCCGTCCCCCCACCCGCCACCCGGCAGGAAGGCTGAACGATGCTCTCACTGGTGGTGGGCACCGGTCGTTGCGGTTCGACACTGGTCCAGGAGTTGCTCTCCCGGCATCCCGCTGTCGGCTTCGTCTCCGGCCTGGACGACAAACTGGCCCGGCTCAACCCCAAGGGCAGGTTCAACGGCGCGCTCTACCGGCGTTCGGCGCCGCGCCCGGCGGGCATGACCTCGCTGCGACACAGTCGACGACTGCTGGAGCGGGGCCGACTAAGGGTGGCGCCGTCGGAGGCCTACCACCTGCTCGACCGGCAGGTGCTTGCCGGCTTCTCCCGACCGTGTCGGGACCTGGTGGCCGAGGACCTGACCCCGTTTGTGGCCCGGCGGCTGCGGGCCTTCTTCGACGAGCGCATCGCACGGCAGGGCTGCCAGCAGTTGGTGCAGCACGTCACCGGGTGGCCACGAACCGGTCTGCTGCACGCCGCGTACCCGGAGCTGCGGGTGGTCAACGTGGTGCGCGACGGCCGAGCGGTGGCCAATTCGTGGCTCCAGATGGGCTGGTGGGACGGGTGGCGCGGGCCGGACAACTGGATCTACGGCCCGCTGCCGTCCGACCTGCGCGAGGAGTGGGCGGAGTCCGGTCGTTCCTTCCAGGTGCTCGCCGCGCTGGGCTGGAAGATGCTGATGGACGCCTTCGCGCAGGCCCGGCTGCGTCACCCGGCCGACCAGTGGCTGGACGTGCGCTACGAGGACCTGGTCGAGCAGCCGCGCGAGCAGGTCGGCCGGATGCTCGACTTCCTCGGGCTGAGCTGGTCGACAGCCTTCGAGAAGGGCTTCTCCCGGTACGACTTCACTGTCGGCCGGGCGGAGGCGTACCGGGACGAGCTCAGCCAGGCGCAGCTCGCCGCTATCGAACGGGTGCTGGAGAAGCCGCTGGCCGAGTGGGGCTACCCGGCCTACGGCACGCTGCAGGAGTAGAGCACAGCCGTCAGCATGCTGACCGTGCCGGTGACCGGGGTCGACGTCCAGCCGCCCGGGCCGTTCGCCACCAGGTTGAAGGTGCCGCTTCCGATGGACAGCAGCGCCCCGGAGAGGGTGATCGAGGTGGCGCTGGGGCCGAGAGTTCCGCCGCCGGTGAAGCCGCCCGACAGCGACCAGGTGAAGCCGCTGCGCGTCAGGCCGCCGACCGGCAGGGTCCAGGTGAAGGTCGGCGGGGTGAGCAGACCCGCGGTGCACTGCAGGTTGGTCGGTGGGTTGACAGTGCCGGCCTGCAGCGAGCCGCGGCCGTACTCGGTGTCGGTCCAGGCGGCCAGCGTCGACTGCGGCGGTGGGAGCACGACGGCGGTGCCGGCGAGCAGCAGGGCCGTGGCACCAGCGAGCCAGCGCCGCCGGACGTGACCGGTTCGCTGCGGGGCCGGCAGAGCGCGGATGCGTGCACGTCTCACGGCCGCCCCACAGGGATGCGGTGCCGGCGCGCGGCGCGCACGAGCAGCAGACCGGTGAAGAGCGCACCGCCTCCGGCCAGCACCGGTGTCCACAGGTTGGTTCCGGTGCGCGGCAGCGGGCCGACAGTGCCGCCCGCCGATGCGCTGTCACCGAACCCGGTCGCGGTGACGACCAGGTCCGCCGACCCTGAGGCCACCGAGTTGGCGAGCAGGCTCGCGGTGACGAGCACCCAACGCTGCTGGTCGGCGCGCATCGAGCTGATGGTGATCGGGTGTGCGGTCAGTCTGGCGGCAGGACCGTCGGCGAGGACCTGCTCACCCTGGCCGGTGGGGCAGGCGCCCTTCACCCACCGGATGGCGCAGACGGCGACCTTCACCTGGAGTCCGTCCGGTCGGACGGTGAGGGGGCCCAACGCCGAGAGCGAGATGGTCACCTCACCGGGCTGCCTCGCGTGTGCCGATACGCCCACCTGCCAGGGCACTGGCTGGTCCGGCGCCAGGTTCGTCATGCGATCGTTGTCGCCGATCGAGACCAGCGTGAGGTACCTGCTCCGGATGACCTCCTCGGTGGTGTCCGCACGGGCCTGGCCCGGCGTCGCCAGGACCGCGGCGGCGACGCCCGGCAGTACCGCCAGCACCACCAACATGCGCCCCAGCGTCGAGTCGCCGTGCGCTCCCGGAACGCTCGGCTGGGTGCCGATCTCCGGCACTGCCCCCGCGTCGTCCGGCACCGCCGAATCCGGTCGCCGGCGTCGCCGGGTCCCCTGCTCGCCCCCGCGAGGCCAGAACGCCCACGTGACGATCGCGGCGGCCCCGATCGTGATCAGACTCGTGGCATACACGTTCGACACGGCTCGCACCGCGTACCCGAGCCTGGGCACCGACCACTCCACGAGCCGTACGTGGCTCACCGCGTGCGGTGCGGCGTCGTTGGTCGCGTTCGCGTCCCCCCGCAGGGTGAGCAGGCGGGTGGGCCCGCCGCCGTTGGCGATGTCGACGACCCGGTGGGTGATCGGTGCCAGCGGCGCGCGGTCGACGGTGACGACGTCTCCCACGTGGACCTCGGACGCGGGGATCTCCCGCACCACGGCCAGTGACCCGGCGGGGATGGTCGGGCCCATCGACCCGGTCTTGAACAGGATGAGCGAGATGTCGAAGAAGAACGCCAGCGGGACGAGGACGACGCAGGCCGTCCCACCGACGGCGAGCACTGTCAGCACCAGGTCGCCGACCCGGGCAAGGGTGCCGTGCCGTCGACGTTCGCGTCCCACCATCTGCAGATCCTTTACGTAGACGTGGCAGTGAATACCCAGGTGACGATCCCGGTCGTGCCCTGGTACGCGTTGCTGGCGCCGGCCTGGACCCGGACCTCGAAGCAGAACCGCAGCTGCGGCGTCGCGCCGCTCGGCACGGTGATGGGGGACGAGACCGGCGAGCCGGGAACCGCGGTGATGGCGGAGTAACCGGGCCCGACGATCCAGGTGGGTGAACCGGAGAAGGCGGCGGCGGCACACGTGGTGCTGGTGGTGGCGGTCCGCACCGCCCGGTACTCGAGCGCGGGCAACAGGGCGCCGGAGTTGTTCGACGAACTCGTCAGCGCGACAGTGCCCCCGACATTCGTCGTCGAGGTCGTCCGGATGTCCATGAAGGCGTAGAACGACACCGAGGGGGACATCGCCGTCGCGTTGAACGCCAGCGCCGCGGCGTTCGCCACCGGGGTGTGGCTGGCCCAGGTACTGGAGGCGGTCTGCGATTCGGTGCCGAAGACGCTCGCGCCGAACGACCCGGTGCCGTACTCGCTGTCGGTCCACGCGGCGAGCGTGGACGTCGTCCCCAGGCCGAGAACGAGGGCGCCAGCGAGTACGGCACGGGTCCGGCGAAGCCGTGGTGTTCCGGCCGGCGTCCGACGGTTGACCACGGCCACCACCTAGACGGACTCGGCCAGGAGCTGCCAGGTTTCCGTTACCGACGTGCCCTGCACCAGAGTGCCCCCCGCCGTGACGACGAAGCAGAGGTTCACCGCGGCGCCCGGAGTCGTGGGAGGGGTGCCCTGCGTCAGGTTGAACGGCACCGCGCCGGCCACCGAGTTGAGCGGAGTGCCCTGCGCCACGATCCAGGTCGGGGTGGTGGGTGTCGCGCTGCAGTCGGCGAAGGCCGGGACGGTCGCGATCCCGTAGGTGAGGCCGACGAAGGCGGGTGGAGCGGGGGTCGCTGACGCCACAGTGACTGTCGCGTCGTACGTCGTGGCGGCGGTCAGGCGGACGGCGAACGGTGCCGCGACCACGTCACCGGGGCTGATGTCGTCGAAGCCGGTGCTGAAGGTCAACGCTGCCGCCGTGCCGGCGGTGTTGTGCTCGGCGTAGGTGGTGCCGTTGGTGCTGCCCTCCATGCTGAAGGTGCCCGCCGTGAACGTGCCGGTGGCGTACTCCGAGTCGTTCCAGGCGGCGAGGGTGATCGTGGCACCGAGGCCGAGGACGATTCCTCCGGCCAGGATGGCTTTCAGCTTGCGGCGGCGGCCTCGACTGCTCGGTTTCTCCACTGCCGTCCCTGTCGGTTCATTCAATGTGTCCTCCTCGGTGCTACGCGGGTGGTTGTCGTGGGCCGGTGCCAGCGGCGCAAGGATCACAATAAGCACCAGACCCTGACAAAAAGCCCAAAGCACTCAAGTCGTCACAGGAGGGCCCATGCGGGCAGCGGGCCCGCCGGTCGGCACTATCGACGGACGTCACGGGGCCGGTTAATCTTTGGCCCCACACCATCGATGTGAGGAGATGCGATGGCGCGCCGTACCGGCCGACCCTCCTACCAGCTGGACAAGGCCGACGTGCGCCGCCAGCGAACAGTGCGCTCGGTAGCCGTCGCGGGGGTGATCGCACTGGTCACCGCGCTGCTCGGTGGGTTGATCGGCTACCAGTTGGGCCGTCCGGACGCCACCGAGGCGACCATCGCGAGCATCAAGCAGGACGAGGCGAAGCGGGACGCTCAGCAGATCGTGGAGCTGATCGAGACGGCCCGGCGGGTCCGCGACCAGGTCGCCCCGGTACTGACCGCCATCAAGACGGAGACGACCGGCGGACGTGCGCCGGATCCGGCGAAGGCACGCCAGTGGCAGGAGGCCATGCGCCAGGCGGCCGAGCCGTTCGCCGACCCGCCGTCGGGGACCACCGCCACCAACGTGGCGCGCGGAGGATTGCGCGGAGCTGTCCAGCAGGCGTCGCTGGCCGTCGACGCCTACGCTCTGGCGGCCGGCGTTCCGGCCGCGCAACGGGCGGCCCTGCTGGACGTCACCGCGCGGCAGGCGGCCGAGGCCGCGACGATCTGGTCGGTCGCGGCGACCCAGCTCGATCAGATCAGCGTCGATTCCGGCCAGGGCCATCAGCACGTGTTCCTGGACACAGACCCCCACGAAGGGGCCCTCACCCCGGACGGGGCGGCCGAGGGAACCGGTGGCTGAGGCACTTTGCGGGGCAAGTGTCGGGTTTGCCGGCGGAGGTGGCCGGGCGGGGTCGACCGAGCGGTCACGGTGTGATCTGGGGGCGACGCGCCGAATCGGGTACGGTCGCTTATCGCAAAGTCTATGAACCAGATTGGCTTTCTGTGCAAGGGAAGCCGAATCGGAGGGACACAGCCGTGAGGTTCCCCAGTGCCGTCCGTCAGGCCGGCCTCGTCGTGGCCGTCGCCGCCCTCGCGCTGACCGCCGGTTGCGCGAAGAAGGACGACAGCGAGGTCCAGGCGAGCGGCGTCAAGCTGGTCGCGGCGGGCAAGCTGACCGTCTGCACCCACCTGCCGTACCCGCCGTTCCAGTCCAAGGACGCCAGCGGCAAGGTGACCGGCTTCGACGTCGAGATCATGGACCTGGTCGCCAAGGAGCTCGGCGTCGAGCAGACGATCATCGACACCCCGTTCGAGGGGATCAAGTCCGGCCAGGACCTCAACACCGGCAAGTGCGACGCGGCAGCCGCCGGCATGACCATCACCGAGGAGCGGCGGAAGGTCGTCGACTTCTCCGACCCCTACTTCGACGCCACGCAGGCGATGCTGGTGAAGACCGGCAAGACGTACAAGTCGCTCGACGACCTCAAGGGCAAGAACCTCGGCGTCCAGGCGGCCACCACGGGTCGTGACTACGCCAAGAAGCTCGAGGCGGAGAAGGGCCTGAAGCTCGTCGAGTTCGAGGACCTCGCCGCCCTCCAGCAGGCGGTCGCCAACGGCCAGGTCGAGGCCGGCATCAACGACCTGCCGGTCTGGACCGAGTACCTGAAGAAGAACCCGGGCGGGTTCGAGGTGGCCGCCGAGTTCGACACCGGCGAGCAGTACGGCTTCCCCGTGAAGAAGGACGCCAACCCGGAGTTGCTCAAGAAGATCAACGAGGTGCTGGCCAAGGCCAAGCAGGACGGCACTTACAACACGATCTACGAGAAGTGGATCGGTAAGCGGCCGAGCGCCTGAGCCGCGTAGCGGCCGAGCGCCGCGCAGTACCGGAGGGCGCGCGTCCCGCGCGCCCTCCGACGTCGGTAACCTCCGGGAAGGCAACGAGCGAACGTGAAGCTGCGACGCCGCCAGCGGGAGCGGCTGTCCCTCGGGCTCCAGTACCTGGTCTTCATCGCCATCATCGCCACGGTGCTCGTCGCCGCGGACTGGGACAGGCTGGCCGACGCGTTCTTCCGCGTCGACATCATCAAGTCGATGTTCCCGACGATCATCACCGTCGCGCTGCGCAACACCATCCTCTACACGCTGGGCGCGTTCGCCTTCGGCCTCGTGTTCGGCACCATCCTGGCGCTGATGCGCCTGTCCCGGGTGGCGCCGTACCGCTGGGTGGCGACGGCGTACATCGAGCTGTTCCGGGGTCTGCCCGCGCTGCTGGTGCTCTTCCTGGTCGGGTACGGCATCCCCATCGCCTTTCCGGAGCGCGAGATTCCGGGCGGAGTGTTCGGTTCGATAGCGATCGGCCTCGGGTTGACCGCCGCGGCGTACATGGCGGAGACGATCCGGGCCGGCATCCAGGCCGTGCCGAAGGGGCAGATGGAGGCGGCGCGGACCCTCGGCATGTCGCACTTCACCGCCATGCGGACGATCGTCATCCCGCAGGCGTTCCGGATCGTGATCCCGCCGCTGACGAACGAGCTCATCCTGCTCACCAAGGACTCGTCGTTGGCCTACGTGCTCGGGGTGACGGCGCAGACGATCGAGATCACCAAGTTCGGTCGGGACATGCTCAACGACCGGGTGAACGCGACCCCGCTGCTGGTGGCCGGCCTCGCCTACCTGGTGATCACCCTGCCGCTGTCGCAGGTGGTACGACGCCTCGAACTCCGCTACGCCAAGGCCCGGTGACCCGATGACGACCACGCCTTCCCGCCCCGCCGTGGAGATCCGCGACCTGCACAAGTCCTTCGGGCCGCTCAAGGTGCTCAAGGGCATCGACTTCGAGGTCGGCCAGGGTGAGGTGGTCTGCGTCATCGGGCCGTCCGGCTCCGGCAAGTCGACCCTGCTGCGCTGCGTCGACCTGCTGGAGGAGCCGACCGCCGGCAAGATCTGGGTGAACGGGGTCGAGATGACCGACCCGGACGTCGAGATCGACGCGGTCCGCCGCGGCATCGGCATGGTGTTCCAGTCATTCAACCTGTTTCCGCACCTGACCGTTCTGAACAACCTCACCATCGCTCAGCGCCGGGTGCTCCGGCGAGGTCGGGCCGAGGCCGAGCGGATCGCGCGGGCCAACCTGGAGCGCGTCGGGCTGACCGACAAGGCCGACGCCTTCCCGGCGCAGCTCTCCGGTGGGCAGCAGCAGCGGGCGGCGATCGCCCGGTCGCTGTCGATGGAGCCGAAGCTGATGCTGTTCGACGAGCCGACCTCCGCGCTCGATCCGGAACTCGTCGGCGACGTGCTCACCGTCATGCGCAAGCTGGCCGAGGACGGCATGACGATGATGGTGGTCACCCACGAGATGGCGTTCGCCCGCGATGTCGCCGACCGGGTCGTCTTCATGGACGGTGGTGTGGTGGTCGAGCAGGGGCCGCCGCAGGAGGTGCTGGGCGCGCCGAAGCACGAACGGACCCGCGCGTTCCTCTCCCGGGTCCTCGACCCGACCCGCGTCGCGCAGGTCGGTCAGCCGGACCAGGCGCCCGAGCCGCCGGACACCCCCGGCGTGCCGGTGGACGACCGCCACAACCTCTGACGACGGTTCTCGTACGTCCTTCCCGCCGGGTTGCCTCATCGATGGCAGCCCGGCGTCCATCTGTGCGCTGCTCGGTCGTGGGCAGCGGCGTCCGCCCGCTACCGGTCAGGTCGACGGGCTCGGTGTCAGCTTCATGTCAATCGACTGACGTCGTGATGTCAAGGTAATCTTTTTGCAATCAGACCTGTACTTTCGTCGATGGATTACATAAGTTGCTGTCATCCATCGAAAGTTCTGAGTCTTCCGAGCAAAGCCCGCGACGAGCCTCACCCTCAGTCGTGCCACCGCCCGTGCTCGGCGGTCAATGCACCCTGCCCTCGTCGCGTCTTCGCCCGGTCGGGAACGGAGACCCATGGACGATCACGCTGGTGGCCCTCAGCGCCACCTGTCCCGCAGATCGCTGATCGCCACCGGCGCGCTCGCCGCCGGGGCGTTGGGCGCGTCCGCCCCAACGATCGGCACCGCGTTCGGCGGCAGCCCCGCCCGGGCCGCCGCCGGTGTCACCAAGAAGATCACCATCTACGCCGAGCAGTTGCCCGGCAACCTGTTCGGGTACGGCCTGGCGCCCGGTCAGGCCACCGTTCCGGGCCCGATCCTGGAAATGTACGAGGGTGACACGCTGGAGATCACCCTGGTCAACACCACCAACCAGCGGCTGTCCATCCATCCGCACGGGGTGGACTACAGCACCGACTCCGACGGCAGCCCGTTCAACGCCTCGTTCAACAATCCGGGTGAGACGCGGACGTACGTCTGGCGCTCGCACGAGATGGTGGCCGCGGCGGGTCGGCGGTACATGCCGGGCAGTGCCGGCTACTGGCACTACCACGATCACGCGATGGGCACCGACCACGGCACCGGCGGTGTCGCGAAAGGACTGTACGGCGCGCTGATCGTCAGACGGCGTGGCGACATCCTGCCGTCGAAGCAGTTCACTGCCGTGTTCCACGACATGATGATCAACAACAAGATGGCTCCGGCGACCCCGATGTTCGAGGCGAACCTGGGCGAGCGCGTCGAGTGGATCGCCATCGGCCACGGCAACCTGTTCCACACCTTCCACCTGCACGCGCACCGCTGGGCGGACAACCGCACCGGGATGTTGGAGGGGCCGAGCGACCCGAGCCTGGTGGTCGACAACAAGGACCTCAACCCCGGCAGCTCGTTCGGTTTCCAGGTGCTGGCCGGGGAGGGCGTCGGACCCGGCGCGTGGATGTACCACTGCCACGTGCAGACGCACTCCGACGGCGGCATGGCCGGGATCTTCCTGGTGCGCAACGCCGACGGCAGCATGCCGCCGGGCGCCGAAGAGGCGATCCACCGGTTCCAGGGCCACACCCACACGCACGGAAGCTGACCGAACCGAAAGTGGGGACGGGCATGACCAGAAAACTACGACGAACCCTTGCCGCGGTAGCGGCCTTGGCGACACTGCTCCCGGCGACGACGACGGCGGCGGCCGCTGCCGCACCACGAACGGCGGCCGCCCCGCAGGCGGCGCAGCCGCAGCAGACCGCGGTCCTGGTGTTCCACGGCCCGGTGGCCGAACAACAGGACCCGGTCGCACGCGCGGTGGACACCATCAAACAGCTTGGTGCCGTTCATGACATCGATGTCACGGCCACCACGGACCCGGGCGCCTTCACAGCGGCCGGGCTGTCCGCGTACCGAAGCGTGGTCTTTCTCTCCGCGACGGGCGCCGCGCTGAACCGCGACCAGGAGTCGGCGCTGCAGAACTACGTCAAGGCCGGCGGCGGTTTCGTCGGCATCGCCGACGCCGCCCGCGCCCAGGTCGACTCCACCTGGTTCACCGGGCTGATCGGCACCCGCCCGGCCGGCGCCATCCCGGTCGCCGAGCCGGTGGCCAAGGTGACCGCCAGCGGCGAGAACCCGCCCAACGAGACCAAGGAGAAGCTGACCGACGGCGACGCCAACACGAAATGGCTGGTCCGCACCCCGACCGCCTGGGTGGCGTACGAGTTGAGCGCACCAAAGAAGATCACTGGGTACGCGCTCACGTCGGCCAACGACTCCTCCGGTCGGGACCCGAAGGACTGGACCCTGCAGGGCTCCACTGACGGCCAGAGCTGGACCGACCTGGACCGCCGCATCGGGCAGACCTTCCCGGACCGGTACCAGACCCGGCGGTTCGACATCGCCGCGCCGCAGGAGTTCACGCGCTACCGGCTCAACGTCACAGCCAACAGCGGTGAACCGCTGGTCCAACTCGCCGACCTGCGCCTGTTCACCGGCAGCACCACCGCCCCGGAGCCGCCCGCTGTGAACCGCGCTGTGGTGAACATCCTGGACCGCAAGCACCCGGCCACCGCGTCGCTGCCGATGACGCTCACCCGCTCCGACCGCTGGGAGAACTGGGACCCGAACCCCATCGGCACCGTGCACACTCTCGCCCAGGTCGAGGAGCGGCACTACAACCCGGGGGCGGCCGCCAACGGCGCCTTCCACCCGGTGTCCTGGTGCCGGGACTACGACGGCGGCCGGTCGTTCTACACCGGCATGGGCCACACCGAGGGCAGCTACGGCGAGGAGGCGTTCCGCACGCACCTCGCTGGCGCCCTCAACTGGACCACCGGTCGGGTACGCGGCGACTGCCAGGCCACCATCGCCGCGAACTACAAGGTGGAGCGACTCACCGCAGCCAACCAGACCGGGCAACTGGACCAGATCGGCGAGCCGCACGGGCTCACCATCGCGCCGGACGGCACCGTCTTCTACGTCGGCAAGGCGGCCTGCCCGAGCGGTCCGATCGCGGACTGGAACAACCCGAAGGTCGGCCTGGGCTGCGGCACCATCCACTCCTTTGACCCGCGAACCAAGCAGGTCAAGCTGCTTACCACCCTGGAGGTGATGGGCAACCGGGGCAGCGGCTCCGAGTTGGTCAAGAACGAGGAGGGCCTGCTCGGCATCGTGCCCGATCCCGCGTTCGCCGAGAATGGCTGGCTCTACGTCTACTGGATGCCACACGACTCGGTCGACCGGGTGAAGCGGGTCGGTCAGCGGACCGTCTCGCGGTTCACCTACGACCGGCAGGCGCAGACCGTCGACCAGGCGACCCGCAAGGACCTGTTGCAGTTCCCGGTGCAGATCCACAGCTGCTGCCACGCTGGCGGCGGCATGGCGTTCGACGCCAAGGGCAACCTCTACGTCGGCTCCGGCGACAACAACTCCTCGGAGGGGTCGCAGGGCTACGCCGGCAACAACTGGACCCAGGAGTACGAGGGCATCTCGTTCCAGGACGCCCGCCGCACGTCGGGTAACACGAACGACCTCGCCGGCAAGATCATCCGGATCCACCCGGAGCCGGACGGCACGTACACCATCCCGGAGGGCAACCTGTTCCCACCGGGCACCGAGAGGACCCGGCCGGAGATCTACGTGATGGGCGTACGCAACATCGCCCGCCTCCAGATCGACCCTGTGCACCAGTGGCTGACCGCCGGCTGGGTCGGCCCGGACGCCTCGTCGCCCAGCCCCACGCTGGGCCCGGCGAAGTACGAGACGGCCACCATCATCACCTCCGCCGGCAACCAGGGCTGGCCGTACTGCATGGGCAACCGGCAGCCGTACCGTGACCGCAGCAACACCGACGCGACAGTGCTGACCGGCTGGTACGACTGCGACAACCTGAAGAACACCTCGCCGCGCAACACCGGACTGGAGGACATCCCGGCGGCCCGGGACAACATGATCTGGTACTCGCCCGACGGTGGCGGCCCGGTGTTCCCGAAGCGGACCGACGGCAGCGGCCTGCCGACCTACGTGGCGGCCGACGCCACCTACACGCAGCCGTACCTGCGCGGCGGCGGGCAGGCCATCATGTCCGGCCCGACGTACCACCGGAACCTCGTCGACACCACCAGCGGCGTGGCGTGGCCCGAGCACTGGGACGGCAAGTGGTTCATCGGCGACCAGTCGAACGCCGCCAACCGGGTCGCTGTCACAGTCGACCCGGCCGGCGTGCCGCAGGCCGCCCCACCGGTGTACGCCGAGTCGCTGCGGGCCATCATCCCCGGTGGCAACGGCGACACCCGCTTGCAGAGCTGGATGGACGCGAAGTTCGGCCCGGACGGCGCGCTCTACCTGCTCGACTACGGCGGCGGCTTCTTCAGCCTGCACGCGAACCAGAAGCTGATCCGGGTCACCTACACCGGCGGGGCGCCCACCCCGGCACCGGCGGCGACCTCGGTCGCCGTGCAGAACAAGCCACTGACCATCGCCTTCACCGGTTCCCGCTCCGGCGGCGTCAGCCACCGCTGGGAGTTCGGCGACGGCGCCACGTCGACCGAGGCGGACCCCCGGCACACCTACGCCACTGTCGGCACCTACACGGCGAAGCTCACCGTCACGTACGCCGACGGTCAGACGGCGACGGTGCAGACCACTGTGACGGTGGGCTGCGCGGTGCCCGACGACCGGTCGACGGTGTGGCTCGGCGACACCGACACCGGTGTGCCCAGTCGCACTGTCGGGCAGGGCTGCACCGCCAACGACCTCATCGACGACGAGAGCACCTGGGCCGACCACAACGGTTTCGTCCGGCACGTCACAGCGGTCGCCCGCACGTTGCAGGACGACGACCTGCTCAGCACCCGCGAAGCCGGCACCCTCACCCGCCTGGCCGCCGCGTCGCAGATCGGCCGGGACGGGCACACCGGGTACGAGCCGCTCTTCGACGGCACCACCGAGTCGCTGCGCGGTTGGCAGCAGGCGCCGTCGGGACAGTTCGGCATCCAGCCGGACGGGTCACTGCGCTCCAGCGGCGGCCTGGGCATGCTCTGGCACACCAAGGAGCTGGGCGACTTCTCGCTGAAGTTGCAGTTCCGGGACATCGCGCCAGGCACCGGCCGGGCCAACACCGGAGTCTTCATCCGGTTCCCGGACCTGCGAACACCCCTCGACCAGCGGCCACCGGACAGCTGCGGCACTGTCGGGTCGGCGCGGACCTCGGCGGCCTGGATGGCGATCTACTGCGGACACGAGATCCAGATCTACGACGGTGACACCGGTGAGCCGCAGAAGACCGGCTCGGTCTACAACTTCGACCCGGTGCCGCTGGCCCAGGCCGGCGTGACGCCGAAGAACGAGTGGAACGACTACGAGATCCGCGCCGTCGGGCAGCACTACACGATGATCCGCAACGGCGTGGTGATCAACGAGTTCGACAACACGCCCGGCAAGCAGTCGTCGCGAGCCGGCGACCCGCCGACCGACCTGCGGCAGTTCCTGCGCGGCTTCATCGGCCTGCAGAACCACGGTGACAACGACCTGACCGAGTTCCGCAACATCCGTGCGCGGGAACTCTAGGAGTGACGATGACCCGACGACTGACGGCCGCGCTGGCGGCGCTCCTGCTCACGGTGATCCCGTTGGCAGTGGCGCCCGCCTCCGCCGCCCCGCGCGTCGCCGCCGACCAGGTGTTGACCTGGACCGCCGACGACAGCATCACCCAGTACAAGTCCGCGCCCACCACGGCGGTGGCCGGAGCGACAACGATCATCTGGGAGAACAGCGCGGCCACCGGCAACACCACCGGGATGCCGCACACGCTGACCTTCGACACCAGCACCGAGGGCTACAACCACGACGTCACACTCAACATCCTGGCCAGCCCGTTCGACGCCAACGATGGCCGCCACCAGGCGACAGTGACGCTGACCCCGGGCCGGTACCGGTACTTCTGCTCGATCCCCGGCCACAGCTCGATGGTCGGTGAGCTGGTGGTCACCGACGGCGGTGGCGGTGGCGACACCACCGCGCCGACAGTGACCGCCGCGGTCTCCGGCGACCAGGACCAGGACGGCAACTACCTCGGCGCGGCCACCGTGACAGTGACGGCCACCGACGCCGACTCGGGGGTGCAGACCGTCGAGTACCAGGTCGACGACACCAGCTTCCTGCCGTACACCGAGCCGGTGCGGGTGACAGCGATCGGCGACCACGCGGTGCAGTTCCGCGCTACCGACCAGGCCGGCAACACCAGCGCCGTCGGCTCGGTGGCGTTCCGGATCGTCGAGCCGGGGGAGGACGACACCACAGCGCCGGTGGTCGCGATCGCGCTGGCCGGCGACCGCGACGGCGACGGCAACTACATCGGTACGGCCACCGCCACGTTGACCGCCACCGACAGCGGATCCGGCGTCGCCACCATCGAGTACGCCCTGGACGGGGCGGCCTTCACCGCGTACACGAACCCGATCGTGGTGAACGCGGCCGGGATGCACATGCTGCACTACCGGGCCACCGACGTCGCCGGGAACACGTCGGCGGAGCAGATGTCCCACTTCACAGTCGTCGAGCCGCAGGCCGAGGACACGACTCCACCCACTGTCGCCGCCGCTGTGGCCGGTGACCGCAACGACGACGGTGGGTACGTCGGCGGCGCGACAGTCACCGTCACGGCCACCGACGCCGAGTCCGGCGTGGCGAAGATCGAGTACGCGCTCGACACCGGGGCCTGGACGGCGTACACCGCCCCGGTCGCCGTCCGCGCACCCGGCGCGCACACACTGCGGTATCGGGCCACCGACACGGCGGGGAACTCCTCCACCGAGCAGTCGACGTCGTTCACGGTGGTGGTCGACGGCACCGACCGCTGCCCGGACTCGGACACCCGGGCCACCGTGATCATCGACGGCGGGGACACCGGTGTGGGCAACGTGGACACCGGCGACGGCTGCACCATCAACGATCTGATCGACGAACACGCCGACTACCCCGGCCACGCCGAATTCGTCCGACACGTCGAAGCGGTCACCGCCGCGCTCGTGACCGGCGGCACGCTCGACCGGCGGCAGCAGGGCGCCATCGTCCGGGCCGCGGCCCGATCGGACGTCGGCGCATGAGTCCTCGAACCTCACCGACAGGGAGTACCACGATGCCCGGACGTACCGTCGCCAAGCTCGCCACCGTGAGCGCCGTCATCGCGGCCTCGGTGCTGGCCGTGGCGCCCACCGCACACGCCGACCTGGTCACCCACTGCATCGGCACCGGCGGCGCGGTGACAGTGCCCAACGACCTGCTCGTGCCCGCCGGCGAGTCCTGCGCGCTCACCGGCACCACGATCACCGGCAACGTCACCGTCGCGGCCGGCGGCAATCTGGTGGTGACCGGTGGCCGGGTCAGCGGCGAGGTGCGCGTGTCCGCGGACGGCTACCTCGATGCCACCAACACCACGGTCGACGGCCAGGTGGTGCTGGCCGCGGGCGGATACGGCATCTTCCTCTCCAACGCCCAGACCGGCAACGTGACAGTGCGACCGAAGGGCAGCGCGACCATCGACAGCTTCCTGTTCGCCGAGGAGTCGACGGTCGCCGGGACCGTCACCGTCGGCGCCGGTGAGGTCCGGCTCGACGGTGGCACCCAGGTGCAGCGCAACCTCAGCAGCACCGGCACCTACTACACCGATCTGCACGACTCGTTCGTGGACGGCACGCTGTCGGTGCTCAACAGCGCCACAGGCAGTGTCGTGTGCGGCAGCGCGGTGCGCGGCAAGGCCACGTTCGCCGGCAACCTGGGCGGCGTGCAGGTGGGCCCGAACGGCACGCTCGACAGCTGCGCCTCCGGTGGCTATTGGGGCGGGGACGTGAGCATCACCAGCACCACCGGCGGCGTCACCGTCGACGACAACATCATCAACGGCCAGTTGACGGTGACCGACAACAACCCGGTCGCCCAGGTGGCCGCCAACAACCGAATCCGTGGCGGGGTGACCGGCGACCAGGCGGCCACGACCACCAACCGGTCGGCCCGGGTGGCCGGCCCGGATCGGGAGGACGCCGGCGACCAGCGCGCCGAGGTCCGCCGTACCTCGGCGGTGCAGGAGGCCACCGAGGCGGGCGCCGCCCGGCTCTAGTTGATCGACGCTACGGCGGCCGGTCACCCCCGCGCCTGGTGGTGTTAGCGCCCCGCCCGCGTGGGGCGTGGTCGAGATAATTAAATTGCGTATAGACGAAAAAAAAAACATAGGAAAG
>NZ_JBEZGJ010000057.1:0-37746 GCF_040649965.1 Micromonospora sp. NPDC048843 | reverse complement strand
GGCCGTCCGTCCACCGGACGGACGGCCGGACGCTTCGCTCAGATCACTACCTGTTTGGTGTTCGGCAGGCCGTCCACTATCGACTTCTGCACGTTGATCGTGTCGGCGATGACCTCGTGGGGCGTGTTGGCCATCCACTGCATCACCGAGATGTCCTCGAACCGGGGATGGCGGAACATCTCCAGGAACACCAGTGGCTCGTCGCCGGTGTTCTCGATGTAGTGGCCGTACGCGAAGGGGACGTAACCCACGTCGCCGGCCTGGAAGTCGAACGTCCGGGCAGCGGCCTGGGAGGCGAAGACGCCCATCCGCCCGGTGCCGGAGATGTAGTACTGCCACTCGTCGGTGGTGGGATGCCAGTGCAACTCGCGCATCCCCCCCGGCTCGACCTCCACCAGGGCCGCGGCGGTGGTCACGGATGCGGCGAAGTTGGTCGAGTCGGTGATCCGGACCGTTCCGCCGCGGAATCGCTGCGGGGTCTGCGCGAGCATCCGGTGCTTGAAGCTTCGTGGGATGTCACCGGTCGGGCTGACCACCCGATCCTGTTGCAGGGGCGGTGGGACGTCGCCCTGGAAGATGTACTTCTCCCGCTCGGGCAGGTTCTCCATCTGTTCCAGCGTCCAGCCGAAGTTCTTGGCCAGGACGTGTCGAGGGGTGTGTGCGAAGAAGTCGCTGAGCAGGAACGTGTTGTTCTCCGAGAACGCCCCGTCGTCGAAGACCAGCAGGAACTGCGCGCCGTCCTCCAACGCCTGGATGTTGTGCGGCACGCCCTGCGGAAAGAACCACAGATCGCCGGCCCTCACGTCCTCGATGAAGTTGCGCCCCTCGTGGTCGACGGCGCTGATCCGGCAGCTACCGCTGAGCATGTACGCCCACTCCGACTGCTGGTGCCAGTGGATCTCCCGGTACGCGCCCGGCTCGAGACCGAACTGGACGCCGGACAACTGGCTGGCGATCGGGAGGTCCCGGTTGGTGACCTCGCGGGTCCAGCCGCCCTTCTCCACGCGGGTGTGCGCCTGCGAGAACGAGAACTTGAGGTTGGGCACCAGCCGGCTGTCGGTCGTCGGTGGAACCAGGAGGTCCGGGTTCTGCCGCTCGAGCTCGACGTTGCGGCCCGCGAAGGGCGGGGCGCCCTGGTCGCCGCGCCGCGGCTGAGGATCGCTGTTCGCCATGATCGCTGTCTCCTCACTCGGGTTGGATCGGATGGGGCGCGGAAACGGATCCGCCTCGCAGCCGCAGCCGGGACGAGATCCCCAGCAGGGCACGCACTCCGGGCCAGCCGTACTGGACCGCGATCGCGACCGGAACCGCCGCCGCGGTCGCCATGAGCACCAGGCGGGTCCACGCCGGAGCGTGACCACCCGCCCCGGTGCCGGCGTAGAGGACGAACATCAGCAGTACGGCCCGGAGCCGATACAGACCGGGAAGTTCGGTGAGCTGGGCCATGACTCGATGATCGGCGCCGACCGCCGCCGGTCGCATCACGTGATCGCGCTATTACCGCAGGTCAAATCCCGGACTGCGGGGGCCATTCGGCGCAATCCCGCCGGTTCGTCGATCCGCTCGCCCGTACCTGCCGGCATGGCTAGGCTCGGTCGCAGGACGGCCTTTCGACGCGCCTGGTAACAACCGGGGAGAACGCCATTGTCCGAATCACTCTTCAACGCCGGAACGCTCCCGGCCGACGACATCACCAGCGACGCCGAGCAACGACGGCACCGACTGTTCGCCACGGCGGACCAACTCCGGCTGGCCGGACGCGGGATGGAGGCGCTGCACGTCCTGGCCGCGGAGATCGCCACGAGTCGCAGCGGCGAGCGCCACCGCGCCCACCTGCTCGGGCGCCTGGCGCAGATCGTGGCACTGGAGCAGCCGACCATCGCCCTCGCCGGCCTCCGGGAGGCGTTGAACCTCCGACTGGACGCCCGCAGCCGCGGCACAGTACTCGCCATGGTCGCCACGATCGCGGCCCGCACGGGACATCCGGACACCGATGCCCTGCTGCGCGACGCGGGCACCGCGCACGCCGCGTCGGGTGATCAGGCGTCCGCCCGCCATCTCGCCCTCGGCCGGGCCGCCCGCTCGCTCGCACACGGTGATCTGCCGGGCGCCCAGGCCGTGCTGGCGGCCCTGGACCCGGACTCCTGGGCGGCACGCGCGGACGCCCCGTCCATCCGGGCGGAACGGATCCTCGTGCAGCTCGGCCTGGGCCGGCACCAGGACGCGCGGGCCGCGACCCGCCAGGCGCCCGAGACGACTGACGTCTCATTCGCCGGGCTGACCGCGCTGGACTGCCTTCGCATGGTGGCAGTGGGAGAGCTGCCCGAGGCGGCCGCGCTGGCCGTCACGACGCTCAGCGCCGACTCTGCGAACCTCAGCAGGGAGGTGCGTGCCCTGTTGGTAGCGGTGATCGGCGAGGTCCGCTACCGCCGGGCCGAACACGACGACGCTCGCGCCATCCTCCGCGCCTGCCTCACCGAGGACCGATGGCCCGACCGTACGATGTGGACCGTTGCGTCCTGTGTGGCGGTGCGCGACCCCGCGCTCAGCGCGCCGGCCGGGCTGCTCACCACCGTCGTCGCCGACCTGCACCGGTCGGTCCGGTCACTCCTGCCCGTGCCGCACTTCGGCCCCCGACTGGTACGCGCGGCGGTGGCGGCCGACGACACCCGGGCCGCCCAGCGGGTCACCGAACTGGTCGAGCTGGTCGCCACCCGTACCCCGGTGCCGTTGTGGCTCGCGCTGGCCGACCAGAGCCGAGGGTTGCGCGACGGCGACCCGGACGCGATACGGTCGGCTGTCGACCGGCTGCGCACCACCGCCGCGCGGCCGGCGCTCGCCGACGCGTTGCTCGACCTCGCGAACAGCCCCCGGGTGCGATCCGGGGAGGCGCGCGATGCCGCGCACGAGGCGGCGGCCCTCTACGCCCGGATCGGCGCTCCTGGCGACCAGGCGATCGCGGACCGGCGCTGTGCCGACCTCACCGCCACCCCGCGCCACCGGCCGTCGATGGACGAACCGCCGAGCCGGGGCATCGGCACGCTCACACCCGCCGAGGAGCGGGTGGCCGAGATGCTCGCCACCGGCGCCACGAAGAAGGAGGCGGCCAGGAGCCTTTTCGTCTCCTTCCACACCGTGGACACCCAACTCCGCTCCATATACCACAAGCTGGGCATTCACAATCGGATGCAGTTGGTGCGGGCCTGGGAACGCACCAGACGATAATCAGCCGATGACAGCGCCAGCCGACCTGACCCCGCTCGCCGAAGCCGTGGAGTGCGAATTCATGCACTCCTACGAGTCGCAGGCGCCCGGGCCCGCGTACACCGATCTCGGGATCGCGACCACCCGCATCGGCGGCGGTGTCGCCCTCGCCATGCGCAACGATCCCTCCGGCGGGTACTGGAACAAGGCCCTCGGCTTCGGCACCACCGAGCCGTTCACAGTGCAGACCCTGGGTCGCGTCCTCGACTTCTACCGGGAGCAGGGCGTCGACCAGGCTGTCCTCCAGCTCGTTCCGTCGGTGCTGCCGGCGGGCTTCGACGAGGTCGCTGCCGCGCGTGGGCTCGAGCCGGGAAGCACCTGGATCAAGCTCGCCGCCCGACCCGGCGACGTCGCCGCGGCGCAGACCCGTCTGCGCGTCGCCCCGGTACCGGCCGCCGACGCTCGGCGCTGGGCCGACGTGCTGCTCACCGGGTTCGGCATGCCGACCGGTGGGCTCACCGACATGCTGGCCGCGACCGTCGGCCGGTCGGCGTGGCGACCGTACGCGGCCTGGGACGACGGCGAACTGGTAGCGGGCGGCAACCTGTTCCTGCACGGCGAGGCCGCGTCGCTCAACGCCGCCGCGACGGCTTCCGGTCACCGCGGCCTCGGGGCGCAGTCGGCGCTGATCGCCGCCCGCGCCCGAGCCGCCACCGAGGCGGGATGCCGGTGGCTGTTCGCCGAGACCGGCAAGCCCGCGCCCGGCCAGCAGAACCCCTCGCTGAACAACATGCGCCGGGCCGGGCTGACGCCGCTCTACGAACGCCGCAACTGGGTCTGGCGGGCAACTGCCTGAGGGTCACTTCTCGCTGTCGAGCAGCGCCATCATCGCTGTCGCGTACCGCTGGCCGGAGGCGGCGCCGGCCGGCACGGCACTCTCGATCTCGTCCAACGCGTCCTGGTCGAGCACCAGGTCGACAGCGCCCAGCGACTCGGTCAGCCGGTCCCGCCGCCGCGCCCCGACCAACGGCACGATCTGTTCGCCCTGTGCCGCCACCCAGGCGATCGCCACCTGGCTGGTGGTCGCGCCCAGCCGCTGTGCGACCCGGCCGAGCGCGTCCACCAGGCGCAGGTTGGCGGCCAGGTGCTCGCCCTGGAACCGTGGGCTGTTGGCTCGGAAGTCCGTGCCGGTCAGCGTACGGTCGGCGGACCAGTGGCCGCTGAGCAGACCTCGGGACAGCACCCCGTAGGCGGTCAACCCGATGCCCAGTTCCCGCAGCGCCGGCAGGATGGTGGCCTCCGGGCCCCGGGAGAGCAGCGAGTACTCGATCTGGACGTCGCTGATCGGCGCCACCGCGGCGGCCCTGCGGATGTTGTCCGCGCCCACCTCGGAGAGCCCGATGTGCCGGATGTAGCCGGCCTGCCGCATCTCGAGCAGCGCGCCCACTGTCTCCTCGATCGGCACCTGCGGGTTCAGCCGCGAGGGCCGGTAGATGTCGATGTAATCGGTGCCCAACCGGCGCAGCGAGTACGCCAGCCGGTCCTTCACCGCCGCCGCCGACACGTCGTACGGTGCCGCCTGGAAGCCGCCGTCGGGTGTGCGGCGTGCGCCGAACTTCACGCTGAGCACCACCTCGTCCCGGCGACGTTCCCGCAGCACGCGGCCGATCAGCATCTCGTTGTGACCCGACCCGTAGAAGTCCGCCGTGTCGATCAGGTTCACACCGGCGTCGATCGCCGCGTGCAACGTCGCGACGCTCTCCGCCTCGTCGGCCGGCCCGTACAGGTCGGACATGCCCATCGCGCCGAGCCCGATGATCGACACCTCCGGCCCGGAGGCACCCAACCGTCGCCGTCGTAGACCCGTCATGTCCCTCGTCTCCTTCGGTCGTCGTCGCGGTGCGTCGTAATGCGCGGGCACCGCTGTGTACGCTGTGTCCATATAACCAGCAAGTAGACAGCGTGTCCATATAACCGGGAGGACCAGTGGCCGAGCTCACGCCGGATGCCCAGAAGCCAGTGCGCCGTGGTCGCGGCCGACGCCCCGCCGATCAGGTACGCGCGGAGATCCTCACGGCCGCCGGTGAACTCCTGCTCGCCGAGGGCATGGCCGGCTTCACCATCGAGAAGGTCGCGGCCCACGCCGGAGCCAGCCGGATGACCATCTACAAGTGGTGGCCCTCCAAGGGAGCGCTAGCCCTGGACGGCTACTTCACAGTCGTCGCGCCCACCCTGGCCTTCGCCGACACCGCCGACATCGTCGCCGACCTGACCAACCAGCTCGTCGCCTTCGTGCACCTGGTGCGGGACACCACCGCCGGGCGGGTCATCAGCCAGCTCATCGGGCAGGCGCAGACCGATCCGGAGCTGGCCGCCGCCTACCGCGAGCGCTACTCCGCACCCCGCCGGGCCCTCGCCGTCGAAACCCTCACCCGGGCCATGGCCCGGGGACAGCTACGGCCCGACATCGACAGCGAATCCGTCGTCGACCAACTCTGGGGCGCCTGCTACCACCGGCTCCTCATCGCCGACCTGCCGCTCACCGAGGACTTCGCCCGCACCCTTGTCGACAACCTCATCCGCGGACTGCGCTGACCGACCAGCGGTCAGGCCAACGCACCACGATACGGATCGACAGGGCCCGGGGCGGCCACCCGACCAAACATGAAGATCATGTTCAATCGATGCTAACGTCATCGATCGATGCGCATACGATCGTCAGTCTCGCCCGGCTGGCACCGCAAACTGAGGTGAGGATGCCCCTCCACTTCGACCTGCTCGGCCCGCTGACAGTGTCACGGGACGGCCGGCCGGTCGCCCTCGGGTCGACGAAACAGCAGCTGGTGCTGGCCGCCCTGCTGCTACGCCCGGGTGAGGCGATCTCCGCCAACGAACTGATGACGATGGTGTGGGGCGACCAGCCCCCCGCCTCGGCCGCCGCGAACCTGCGCACCTACCTGCGAGGGCTGCGCCAGGCACTCGACTGCAGCGCGGGCGAGCGCCGCCGGATCCTCACCACACCGGGTGGCTACCTGCTTCGCGTCGAGCCGGACGAGCGGGACGTGGACCGGTTCGACGTGGCGGCGGCGCGCGGACGGGCAGCGCTGGCCGCCGGCGACCCGGCGGCGGCGCAGCCGGAACTGGCGCTCGCGCTCGGCATGTGGCGCGGGCCCGCCTTCGCCGGGCTGCCGCTGCCCCGGCTCCTCACCGGCCGGGTCGCGCGGATCACGGAGCGGCGGCTGCTGACCGAGGAGGACCACGCCGCGGCGCGGCTCGCGCTCGGCGAGGCGGCCCAGGTGATCCCCCGGCTGCGGGCGCTGCTCGACCGTCACCCACTGCGGCAACGGGCCTGGTCCCAACTCATGACCGGTCTCTACCAGATCGGCGACATCGCCGGGGCCCTGGCAGCCTTCCAGCAGGCCAGGCGCGCGCTGGCCGAGGAGACCGGGATGGACCCCGGCCCCGAGCTGACCCGGTTGCACGACGACATCCTGCACCACCGCCTCAGCCAGCAGGCCGCGACGACAGGGCCGGCGGACGACGCGTCGGCCGGCGCGGCACCGGGCCGCCCTCAGCAACTGCCACTGGCCCTACCCGGTTTCGTCGGACGCACCGCCGAACTCGACCTCCTCGACGCGACCCTCGGAGCCCGACCCGATCGACAGGCCTCAGTGGACATCGTCACCATCAGCGGCATGGCCGGCGTGGGCAAGACGACACTCGCGCTGCACTGGGCCCACCGGGCCGCCGACCGCTTTCCCGACGGCCAGCTGTACGTCAACCTCCGAGGCTACGACGACGCGGACGCGGTGTCCCCCGCCGACGCCCTGGTCGACTTCCTCGAGGCGCTCGGCGTACCGGTCGGCCGCATCCCCAGCAGCGTCGACGCTCGGGCCGGGCTGTACCGCAGCCTGCTGGCCTCACGTCGGATGCTCGTCGTCCTCGACAACTCGCGCGACGCCGACCAGGTACGACCGCTGCTGCCCGGCGTGGGTCGGTGCGCGGTCCTGGTGACCAGCCGCGACCAGCTCAGCAGCCTCGCTGTGGCCGAGGGCGCCCGACCGTTGACGCTGGAGGTGCTGACGGCCGCCGAGTCGACGAGGCTGCTCCGCAGCCGGCTGGGTGACGACCGGGTGGCGGCGGAACCGGCGGCGACCAGCGAGGTGATCGAGTCGACAGGTCGCCTCCCGCTCGCCCTGTCCATCGTGGCGGCACGGCTGACCGCCCGGTCCACCTTCCCGATCGACGCCGTCGCGGCCCAACTACGCCCGTCCGAGTCCCGGTTGGAGCAACTGGCCGACGGGGACGTCCGCCGGATCTTCTCCTGGTCGTACCGGGCGCTGAGCACCGAGGCCGCCCGCCTGCTGCGTCTGCTGGGCCTGCACCCGGGCCCCGACCTGACCGGAGACGCCGCCGCCGCGCTGCTCGGCCGCCCCCGGGCGGCCGTCACCCCGCTGCTGAAGGAGCTGACCCGGCTGCACCTGCTGACCGAGCACCTACCCGAGCGGTACGCCCTGCACGACCTGCTCAGGTCGTACGCGGCCGAACTGGCCCAGGCATCCGACCTGGCCGAGGAGCGACAGGCCGCCGCGCGCCGAATGTACGACCACTACCTGCACAGCGCCCACCCCGGCGCGGTGTCACTCCAGCCGACCTGGGCGCCCATCGAGCTGGAACCACGGATGCCGGCGAACGTGCACGTGCCGATGCCCGATCGAGTCGTCGCGGCGGCCTGGTTCCACGCCGAGCACCCCGTCCTGCTGCGGGTACTGCGTCAGGCCGCGGAGACCGGCTTCGAGCGGTACGCCTGTCAGCTCGCCTGGGCCCTGGCCGCGTACCTCGCGCCTCGGGGCATGTTTCAGGAGCAGCTCGCGGCCCAGCAGGCAGCGCTCGCTGCGGCGCAGCGGATCGGCGACGTCCGGGCGCAGGCGCAGGCCAGCCGAATGCTCGCCCGCGCGCTCATGCGGCTCGGCGACCAGCACGCGGCCGAGCACCACGTACAGCGGGCGCTCGAACTGTACGAACAGCTTGAGGACCTGGACAGCCTGGCGCTGATCCTGCGCCAGTACACCGAGCACTGCACCCAGTACGGCCGGCTGGACGAGGCACTCAAGCACAGCGCCGAGGCGCTGCGGGTCTCGCAGCTCATCGGCAACCGGTACGCCGAGGCGCGCGCGCTGAACGTCAAGGGCTACCTGCACGCCCTGACCGGTGACTACCACCAGGCCGTCGTCGACTGCGCCGAGGCGCTGGCCCAACAGGAGGCGATCGACGATCGCGTCGGGCAGGCCGCGACGTTGGACAGTCTGGGCTTCGCGTACCACCGGCTCGGTGACCCGGCCAGGGCGGCGGTCTGTTACGAGCAGTCCGTCCAACGCTTCCAGGAATCGGCCAACCGCTATCACGAAGGGCTGACCCTCGTCCGGCTCGGCGAGGCGCGCGAGGCGATGGCGGACCCTCCGGCCGCCGCAGAAGCATGGCAGCGGGCCATCCGGATCTACGACGACCTGGGCGACCCGGCCGCCGACGTGGTGCGGCAGCTGCTGGCACGCGTCGTACCCGGCCACTCCGGCCCGGTGACCCCGCCCGAGTGAGACGCCCGGCTACAGCGGCCGGGCCGTCTGGAGCTGGTCGCGGATCAGCGCCTCGTAGTAGCGCCCGTGCGCGATCAACTCGTCGTGCGTGCCCTGCTCCACCAGGGAACCCTCCTCCATCACACCGATCAGGTCCGCGTTGAGCACTGTGCTCAACCGGTGCGCGATGACGATCCTGGTGCACGACAGCGCCGAGAGGATGTCGTCCACCCGACGCTCGGTGACCACGTCCAGGTGGCTGGTCGCCTCGTCGAGCAGGAGCAGCGGCGGGTTGTGCACGAGGGCACGGGCGAGGGCCAGCCGTTGTCGTTGACCGCCGGAGAGCCCTCCACCGCCCTCGGTGAGTCGGGTCTCGTACGCCATCGGCATCGCCATGATCTCGTCGTGGATCTGCGCGCGCTCGGCGGCGAGGACGACCTCGTCGTAGCTCGCCGACGGGTGCCCGAGGGAGATGTTGTCGCGGACGGATCCGGCGAACAGGGCGGGCTCCTGGGTGACCATGCCACACCAACGGCGCAGCTCGCGGAAGTCGAGGTCCTGGAGGAGACGGCCGTCGAAGCGGACCTCGCCCTCACTGGGCACGTACAGTCCGATGATCGTCTTGGCGAGCGTCGTCTTACCCGAACCGGTCCGTCCGACCAGCGCCACCTTCGCGCCGGCCGGAATGGAGAGGTCGACCCCGCGTACGGCCCAGGCGGCGTTGGCGCTGTAGCGCATGCCGACTCCGTTCAGCGTCACCTGCCCGGAGATGCGGCCCGGTGGCTGGGACGTGGACCGGTCCTGCTCGGCGGCCTCGTCCATCACGTCCCGGATCCGTTCCAGGTGGGTGCCGACCGTCTGTAGTTGGCGGGCCGTGTTGACCAGGCCCATCAACGGGGTGAGCACGGCCGCGGCGAGGGCGTTGAGGGCCAGCATGGTGCCCAGCGACATCGCGCCGGCGACGACCTGGTGCGCGCCGACCCACAGCAGGAGCAGCGGCGAGCCCATGCGGAACACCCCGAGCGTCGCCTCCAACCCGGTCTCCAGCTGACGGCGGTGCAGCGAGGCGAACTGCCGGGTCTGGAACAGCCCGGACCAGCGGCCGAGGACCTGCTGCTCGGCGCCCATCGCCTTCACCGTCTCGGCGCCGGCCAGCACCTCGACGGCGTAGTTCTGCTCCTCGGCCTGCGCGGCGATGTCCCGGTGCGTGCGTTCCCGCATGGCCCGGTACGTCGCCACGATCGCGCCGAGTTGCAGCAGACCCAGGCCCAGCACCAGCCAGGCGTAGAGCGGCGTGAACGCCAGGAGCATGCCGATGTAGACGACGACGAACAGTCCGTCGAGGACGAGCGACATCGTCTGGCTGGTGACCAGGTCGCGGATGACCGTGTTGCTGGACATCCGCATCAGCAGGTCGCCGCTGCTGCGCAGTTGGAAGTACGAGTACGGCAGGGCGAGCAAATGGTCGAAGAAGCGCCGCATCATGGTGTCGTCCATGCGGGCGTGCAGCACGTTGAGAGCGACACCGCGGGCATAGGTGCCGACGCCCTGGGTGGCCAACAACAGGAGCATGCCGAGGCCGAGGACGGTCAGGGCCTCGACCTGCCCCTTTCCGATCACCGTGTCGACAGCGAACTTGGTGATCAGTGCCGGCAGCAGCACCGCCAGTTGGAGCAGCAGCGAGACGACCAGGACCAGGCCGAGCAGCGGACGGGAAAAGGTCAGCATGCTGCGGGCGAACCGCAGCGAGGCCAGGCGTCCCGGGCTGGGGCGGCGCTCGAACTCCTCACCGGGGCTGAGTTCGATGGCGATGCCGGTGAAGCCCTCGGCGAACTCCTCACGGCTCATCCGCCGCCGGCCCATCCCCGGGTCGACGACGACCGCGCCGCGTCGGTCCCACCGCTCCAGCACCAGATAGTGCCGGAAGTTCCAGTGCACGATCGCGGGGAGCCGCAGCTGCGGCAGTCCGTCGAGGTCGACGCTGACACCTCGGGCCCGCATGCCCGCCCGGCGGGCGAGTTGGGCCATCTGCAACGCCGTGGCGCCGTCGCGGCCGATGCCCAACTGCTCGCGGCACTCGGCGACGGAGGTCCACCGCCGGTAGGAACTGAAGACCATGGCCAGACACGCGGCGCCGCATTCGGTAGCGCTCATCTGGAGCATGATCGGCACCCGGCGGCGCTGTCGCAGCCAGCTCGGCGTCATCGGAGGACCCTCCCCACGCCCGGCACCAACTCCAGCAGTGTGGGGTTGGCGACCACGAGACTGAGCCGGCCGAAGGTCTGCTGCGTCTCGCCGGAGAGCAGGACGATGGTGACCGGCCGGGCCACCTCCGCAGGGATGTTCCAGCGCCGAGCTGCGGCGTCGTCGACGACGACCTCGGCCCGGACGACCCGCAGTGTTGCCCGTCCGCCCTCCTGGACCAGTGTGACCTCCGTGCCCTGCGCCGGCTCGGGGTCGAGGCGTCCGGCGAACATGGAGACCAGATTCGACCCGTCGGCACCGATCGCGGCGCCGTCGACGGTGCGCGGCACCCGCATCACCGCCGCGAAGCCCAGGCCGATCAGCAGCAGCACGGCGAGCGCCACCAGCGGCCGACCGGAGGACCGGATCGGGCTGCGGGCGGGGCCGTCGTGCACGCCACCGCGGTAGCTCGCCAACGCCTGCGGGCGGTACGGCCAGACCTGCTGCTCAGCCACGCGGGTCACCGCCCACCGCCGGGGCCGGAGGCTCGACCAGCAGGATCGACGGGACCCGCTCCGGCAAGGCCAGGCGCAGCAGGTTGTAGCCGATGCCGGCGATGCCACTCATCAGGCCGGGAGTCTCCGCTCCGAGCGGAACCCCACACAGCCAGCCGTCCCGGTCGATGTAGTCCAGGATGCTGGCGGCCACCAGCTCGGCCTGCCGGGCGGCGTCCTCGTCGCCGCGGACCCGTGCGGCGGCCAGCAGGGCCTCGACGTTACCGAGGTCGCCGTGGCAGATGCTGTGGTTACCGGTGCCGGTGATGACCTCGCCGGTCAGGCCGAAGCGCAGCATGCCGGTGCTGGCGTCGGAGAGGTCGCGGTCGAGCAGTTCGTGGTCGTCGACGTAGCCGGCCAGGTCGGCGCGGGCGAGCGCGATGCCGGGCCCGCCGTGGCACCAGGCGACCATGGAGTACCGCTCCGGCGTGGTGTCACGCAGGTCGAGCCAACACATGTGCTCCGGGTCGAAGGCCGAGCGTTCGTAGCGCATCGCTCCCTCGACCAGCGGCAGGTGGTCGCGGTTGCCGAGGGCCCGGTCCAGCCGGGCCAGGGCGACAGCGATGCCGGACCCACCGTGGGAGAAACCCGCCAGCGGCCGACTCGGGTTCACAGCGCCCGCCCAGCCGATCCCGTCTCCGGCCGGCTCGGCCTTGTCCGCCAGGATCCGGGCGAACGTGCGGGCCGCGTCGAGGACCGGCTCCGACGGCCGTGCCGCGTGCAGCGCCAGCAGCGCGAGGATCGCTCCGGCCGCGCCGCTGATCACGTCGTACGCCTCGTCCTGCGGCGCGAGGTGCAGCAGGACGGGCACGATGCGTCCGGCCGCGTCCAACAGGTCGTCGCGCTGCCACAGGGCGCCCAGGTGACTCAACGCGTACAGCGGGCCGCCCAGCTCGTTGAAGGCGCCGACTGTGAAGTTCTCCAGGCTCTCCGTCGGCGTCTCGTCGAGCAGGTCGATCTGACGTACCAGCATGCCCGCCGCGACCTCGGCCGCGCTGCGGAAGCGTTGCTCGCCGCTGACCTCGCCGAGGTAGCCGAGGAACAGCGCGATCCCGGACAGCCCGCTGTAGAGGTCGATCCCGACCGGGCCCAGCTGCCAGATCTTGTCCGCCACCAGGGTGTGCCCGAGCCAGGCGATCGAGTCCTCGCCGGTGTCGGCCGACAGCAGCAGCCGGTCACCGGCAGCGCACGCGGCTGCGATGAACCGGTCCACGTCGGCGGGAACGGTGGCGGCGGTGACCTGGTACTCCGACCACTGCCCCTGACTCTCCACGCCCATCGTCAGCGCCGCGAGCGAGCTGCGCAGGATCCAGGTCTGCTGGGCCAGGTGCGTTTCGGAGAGGGCGTCGATGCGCTGCCGCGACCGCTCCAGGCCGCTGGTGGGCAGCACCCCGGCGACCACCGAGCCGTCTCCGGCGACGAAGTCGTGCGAGGCGGGTGTCGTGCTGAAGAAGGGGATGTCGCCGCGGCTGAGCTGTGCCTGCTCGGCGGTGGCGATCCGGGCCTCGGCGCCGGGCCACTCCTCCTGCAACCACAGGAAGCTGAAGAACCGCTCCCGGTCCAGCGCGTTGCGCAGCAGGTCGGGGTGGCGGCTCTCCTGCAGCAGCTTGCCGTAGGTGCGGGTGGCGCGCAGGATCACGCGTACCTCGTCCCCGGCGAACGCGGCCACCGGCCCGTCCGGTGCCAGCAGCTCGTCGCGGTGGCGGTGCAGCAGCCGGTAGGTCTGCTCGAACCCGGCCATGATGTCCGCGCTGAAGTCGAGGGTGTGGTGTGCCGCGTCGCTCAGGCTGGGCAGGTTCTGCCCGCCGCCCATCTCGATCCGCTTGCGGACCAGGCGCATCTCGTCGGTGCCGGACTCCTCCCAGGTGGCGACCGGGGTGGGCGTGAGCTGCCCGGCGGTGCCGGCCAGACCGCTGAAGTCGACACCGCCGACGCCGTCGTCGTCCTGGTAGATGATGGGCCGGGGCAGGAGCCCGACCTCCAGGACCGACTCCCGCATCGTCCGGAACGACTCCGCCGAAACGCCGATCTGCTGGTCCGTCTGCTCGCCCTGCGGATGGAAGAGGGCCTCCAGGTCGACGAGCATCGGGTGCTCGCCGGCGGCGATGATGTTCTCCAGGTGGAAGTCGACGGCCGCGAGGCTGTGCAGCAACGCCAGGTAGCTGCCCTGCCGGGTGTAGAAGCGGCGCAGCGCGTCGTGATCGGCGCAGGGCCCGGCGGTGACGAACTCCGACCAGCCGTAGTCACCGCGGTCGAGCACCCACATCGTGCGCAGCGACGGTTGCGCGCCGCGTGTGTTGAGCCAGTCCAGCAGTTGCTGGAAGTGCAGCTCGACCTGGAGCCCTCGGGGCTTGTAGACGGCGCGGGCGCCGTTGGCGAAGCGGACGAACCCGACCGAGCGGCCACCGCGGTGGGAGTCACCGGCGCCGAACGACACCTCCGTCACGCTGCCCAGCTCCGCCGGGTCGCCCAGCCGGGCGGTCAGCGCGGTGGCATCGGCGCTGAGGCGCTGGGCGAACTCGATCCGGGCGTCCACCCAGTTGTCGATGAGGATTGTCGCGTCCCGGGCCAGCACCGGGTACTCCATCAGGACGTCGAGCGTGTACTTCGGGTCGCGTAGCCGCCGGGCGAAGTCCTGGAAGCGCTGCTGCGAGGTCTCCCCCTCCAACTGCCCCTGCAACCGCAGGACGTTGAGTTCCAGCACGAGCACCCGGCCGACGAGCAGGTTGATCGCCCCGTAGGGCGGCTCGCAGAGCTGGTCGGCGAGCAGATCGGCGTCCAGGTGTGGTCCCGGCGTACCCGCGCAGGCCGCGTGCACGGCCTCGCGTACCCGGCGGACGCCGTCGTCCACCAGTGGGCGCACCAGTTCGACGAACGCGGCGTGCGGGTGGGGTTCGTGGTGGTGGTCGTGGTCGTGGTCATGGTCGTGCCCGTGGTGGTCAGCGTCAGCGGCCTCGCCCGGCCGGTGGTCGCGCCATGCGCGCTCGATGGTGCGCACGTAGTCCGGGATGTCGGCGAACCTGCTGCGGACCGTCTCCGACGTCTCACCGAGCACAGTGGTCAGTGTGGGCTCGTCGAGGTCGAGGGCGTCGAGCCAGCTCTCGAACAGGTCCGTGTCACCGGCGAAGACCGGTTCGCTCTTCCACCGATCGAGCCGGAGCCGCCCCCGGTCGTCGTCCACCGAGCCGGTCGGCGCCGCGCCGCCGAGCCTCTCCGGCAGGGAGTACGCCAGGTACCAGCAGGGGTTCGAAACGTCCACCGGGTCGTGACCGGGTAGGTGCGACTGCGTCATCGGGGGTGCTCTCTCTCGCGCAGCGGTCGGGTCTCGCGGGGGACGGTGCCCGGACACCGCAGGCGTCCGGGCACCGCCGGTGGAGCAGGTGGATCAGGCGGTGCACAGACCGCAGGTCGACTGCGTCTGGCAGGTGCCACAGGTGGTTCCGCCGCACGTCGCGCCGCAGGAACCGCACGGGGTCTCCCGGGCGGTGAAGCCGCCGCAGCAGCCGAGGGTCCAGAGACCCTCGGTGCGCGCGCCGGCGATGTGCGCGAGAACGTCGTCGCCGAGCTCGACCACGCCGCAGGGGTGCTCCGGCAGCGCCGCCAACTGCTCGGCGGAAAGGCTCGCCCGGTACTCGGGGTCCTTCCAGGCTTGCACGATGTTCATTAAGGGCTCTCCTCAAGGGGTTCGGGATGTGCTGGCGGAAGAACGCGGTTGTCGAGGACGGTCCGTCTTCTCCGCCGAGGTGGACCGATCAGCCGCAGCAGCCGACGGTGAAGGCCGCGCAGGTGCCGTTGCAGAAGGTGCCGTTGAAGGAGAAGCAGCCGGCGGCCCCGGTGACCACGGTGATCGTGGGAGTCGGGGTCCACGTGCCGCCGTCGGCCCCGTCGAGCTCCTGGTCGTTGAGCTCGACGAAGCCGGCCGGGTTCGCCGGCAGGCTGGCACGCTCCTCGTCGCTGAGCGACGCCCGGTAGACCGGGTCCTTCCACGCCCTGATGTAGTCCATCTGAACTCCGATCTATCTGTGGTGAAGTGCGATACGTGGATGGGCCTCCACGGGCGGAACCGTAGGACCGCGCTATGGCAGATCGATGGCATCGCGATGGTCGGTCGGCGGTTCCAGCAGCAGCACCGACGGCACACCCGCCGGGTCGGCCCAGCGCAGGAGCGCGTAGCCGATGCCGGCCAGGCCGCTCATCAGGCCCGGTGTCTCCACTCCGCGGGGCACGCCGCACCGCCACTCGCGGTTCTCGATGTCCGCGACGGCGCTCGCAACGATCGCGGCGGCGCGCTGGGCCGCCCCCTCGTCGCCGAGGGCTCGTGCGGCGGTCAGCGCCGCCTCGGCGTTGCCGAGGTCCCCGTGGCAGATCGAGTGGTTGTGCAGCAGGTTGCCCGGCTCCAGCGTCGCCGTCAGGGCACGCTGCAGGTCGTCGCGCAACAACGCGTCGTCGGTGGCGTAGCCCAGGAGTTCGGCGCGGGCCATCGCGACACCGGCCGCCCCGTGGCACCAGGCGACCATGGAGTCGCCCTGCGGCGTGTCCGGGCGCAGGTCGCGCCAGTTGCCGGTCACCTCGTCGTACACGGTGCGTTCGTAGCGCAGCGCCGCGTCCACAGTGTCGCGATGCTCACGCGTGCCGGCGTACCGGTCCCATCGAGCCAGGGCGGTGGCGATACCGGACGCGCCGTGCGAGAACCCCGCCAGCGGCGCCTCCGCGTAGAGCGTGCCGGACCAGCCGACCCCGTCGCCGACCGGCAGCGCGCCGGTGAGCGTGTGCCGGGCCAGCGTCCGGGCGCCGTCGAGCAGGCTGGGGTCGGCCGTGACCCGGTGCAGCGACAGCAGGGCCAGCAGCCCGCCGGCGCTGCCGTTGATGATGTCGTACTCGCGGGTCTCGGTGGCGTGCGTGACCATCGACGCGGCCAGGCTCACTGCGGTGTCGACCAGGTCGGCGCGGTCCAGGACGGTGGTGAGGTGGCTCAGGGCGTACACCGAGCCGCCCAGGTGGTCGAAGCCGCCGACGCCCGCGGCCCCCGCCGGGCCGGCGAGCCAGCTCTGCGCCTCGCGGAGCATCATCGTGGCGGCCCGGTCGGCGGCCTGCCGATAGACAGTGTCGCCTGTGACATCCGCCAGCCGGGCGAGGAACAGGGCGATGCCGCTGATGCCGTTGTAGAGGTCCATGGCGCTGGGGCCGAGCATCCACACCTTGTCGGCGATCAGGCTCAGGCCCAGCCAGCAGATCCGGTCGTCCTCGGCGAGCGCTGTCGCCAGCAAGCGGTCCCCGATCATCCGCGCCGCGTCGACGAGGCGCTCAGGTGCGACGGTCGCGGGCGCAACAGTCGAGTGCACACCAGTCGCGGGTACGACCGGCGGCGGCAGCACCCTCGCGCCCGTGCGGCTGGTTGCACGCCACCGCGACGGGTCTCCCATGATCAGCGCGGTGAGCGAGGCCTCGATGATCCAGCTCTGCTGGGCCAGGTGGTCCTCGGACATGCCCGCCAGTCGTTCGCGGACCGCGTCCAGGCCGGTCTGGCGCAACGCGCCCGGCAACACCGTGCCGTCGCCACCGGTGAGGTGCGTCGACGACGGTGTGGTCACGAAGATCGGCACGTCGCCGGCGTTGATCTGCGCCAACTCCGCGGCGATGAGGGCGTCGCGGTGCTCGCGGTGCTCGTGCCCCGCCCACAGGTTCTCGAAGTACCGGTCCCGGTCCAACGCGTCACGCAGCAGGTCCGGATGCTGCGCCTCGGCGAGCAGCCGGACGTACGACTCGGTGGCGCGCAGAACCACTCGCACCTCGTCGTGCGCGAACGCGGCCAACGGACCGGACGGCCCCAGCAACTCGTCCCGGTGTCGCAGCAGGATCCGATAGAGCGTGCGGTATCCGTCGCCGATCTCGGGCGCGAACTCCGTCACGTCCAGCGGCTGCTCGCCCAGTGTGGGCAGATTCCCCGAACCGGGCAGCAGGACCCGCCGCCGATCCAGGCGCATCTCGTCGGTGCCGAGCCCGTCCCAGACCGTGACCGGCCGGGCGGTCAACTGCCCACCGGCCCCGGACATCCCGCTCATGTCGAACTGGTTGACCTGGTTGCCCTCGGTCCAGACCACGGGTGCCGGCAGCAGCCCCACAGTGATGACCGACCTGCTCATCAACCCGACCCCGACGCTCTGCAGGTAACCCGCCTGGTCGCCGATCGGCCGCTCCCACTGCCAGTTGTGCAGCATCGCCTCCAGATCGATGAGCATCGGGTGCTCACCGGAGGCGATCACATTTTCCAGATGGAAATCCGTCGCACCGAGGGTCTGCAACAGGGCCAGCAGCGCGCCCTGCCGACGATAGAACCGGCCGAGCGCGTCCCGGTCGGAGCACTGTCCACTCTCGACGAACTCCGTCCACCCGTACACCTCGCGGTCGACGACCCAGAACGTCCGCAGCGCGGGCTGTGCCCCGCGCTCGTTGAGCCAGGCCAGCAGGTGTTGGAAGTGGCAGTCGACCTGTAGGCGCCGGGGCTTGTACATCACCCGCGCGCCGGTCGCGAAGCGGACGACCGCCACCGAGCGACCGCCGCGATGGTTGTCGCCCGCCCCGAAGCTCACCTCGGCCAGATCGCCGAGCGAGTCCGGCCCGCCGCACCGGTCGGCCAGCTCCGCGTAGTCGGCGACGACACGCTCGGCGAACTCGAGCCGGCTGGCCTCCCAGTTGTCGACGATCCGCACCACATCCCTGGCCAGCACCGGATATTCGCGCAGCAGGCGCAGTGCGTGCTGCGGCTGCTCCAACCGGTGGAGGAAGGCGTGGAAGCGCTCGTGCGGGTTGCTCCCGGACAGCTCGCCCTGGATCCGCAGCACGTTGAGCTCCAGCGCCATCGTCCGGGCCACCAACATGTTGACGCTGTCGACCGGCCCCGGACCCAACCGCGTGGTCAGCGCCTCGGCGGACAGGTGCGGGTGGCCGTCGACCAACGCCGTCACCCGCGCGCCCAACCGTTGCAGCGCGGCGGCGATCAGCGGCGCGACGAGCACCGCGAATCCCGCGGCGTCATCGTGTTCCGCCGCGCCGTGGCCGGGCGCCACAGCGGCGGCCGGATGTCGCCGCGCGGCCTCGACCAGCCGACGGGCGTAATCCGGTGCCGTGTCGAACCGGGACCGAACGGTCTCCGGCTGCTCGCCCAGGACCCGGATCAGTCCGGCCTCGTCGAGCCCGTGCTGGGCCAGCCGCTGCGGGATCAGGTCGGGCCGCCTGGCGTGGACCGGCTCGTCCAGCCACATCTTCAGCCGGATCCGGCCGAGATCCTCGTCGACGGGGCCCGTCGGCACCGCGCCGGTCAGCCGCTCCCGTAGGGAGTGACCCAGAAACCATCCGGCGTCCCCCGGCTGCACCGGGGCAAGGCCGTCGTCCATCTGCTCCGCCTCACCGCGCGGCGTCGCCGCGCATCACGTGGTGGTGGCCGCCCGTGTCAGGGCGGGTCCTTCGGGAAAACGGCTCGGCACCCAGGGCGGGCCCAGGTCACCGCGCAACATCGAGGTGTACGCCGCGAGCAGCGCCGGGGTCGGCTCGACGCCCAACTCGGTCGCCAGGCGGGTACGGAAGGCGCCGAACACGTCCATCGCCTCGCTCTGCCTGCCGGTCTGGTACAGGGCGGTCATCAGCATGATCGCCAGCCGTTCCCGCAGGGGGTACTCCGCCTGCAAGGCGACGAGCGCGGGGATCGCCCGGTGGCAGTCGCCCAGCCGCAGGTGCAGCTCCAGCCGGTGTTCCAGGCAGACGATGCGGCGTTCGAGCAGGTGTTGCCGACGGCTCTCCGCGTACGGACCGGTCAGGCCCGCCAACGGCTCACCCGCCCAGCTCTGCTCGGCCTCGGCCAGCAGCGCCGCGGCCCCGGCGAGGTCGCCGGCCGTCTCGGCGGCAGCCGCCCGCTCAACCGCCTCGTCGAAGTCCGCCACGTCGGTGCGGGCCGAACCGAGACGCAGCCGGTAGCCGATCCGGGAGCTGTCGATCGCCGGACCGTCGTGGCCGACGCACGCCGCCTGGAGCGTGCGTCGCAGCCGATAGATGTAGGGCGGGATCAGCTTCGTGCCGGTCGCCGGGGCCTGGCCACCCCAGACTCCCTGCAAGATCGACGCCGGTGTGACAACGCGGTTCGCGTTGAACAGCAGGATCGCGAAGACCGCCTGTTGCCGGACGGGCCCGAGGTCGAGCCACTCTCTGCCGACCTCGGCGTGCAGCGGGCCGAGGGCGAGAAACCGTACCCCCGTCACGGCATCGCACGGCCTCGCACCGCCCGCACCAGGACTCGTCATCGAGGTCTCCTCCCTACCGGCGGCCGGGGAACCGCGCACAGGCGACGAGGCACGGCACGCCACCCGGGTCGGCTCTGAATCCGGCGGTGCCGCTTGGATCGAAGATCATCGCGTCCGGGGGATGGTAGGACGCTCGGCGTACAACTCGCGTACATCGCCCGCACGAACAGCGCGCGGCGGGTAGCCGCGCGCATCCGAAACGGAAACGGTGCCGCCGGTGGGTCGTCAGGTGACTCACCGGCAGCACGTCGATCAGTAGGTCCTACGCGTGGGCGTAGCTCACTCGGGTGGCTTGGCCCCCGACTGCTCGCTGACCATGTACGCCGCGTACCAGTCGGGCCAGTTGTCGTCATGCTCGCCCGTACGTTTCTCGTGCTCGCCGTGCGCGGCGGCCGCGCGCCGAAGCGCGCTCGCCAGGTCGCTCGTGGAGCCGAACGACGTGAGGCCACCCTCGATGCGTCCGGGAAGCCTGGTCGTGATCTCCTGCATCAGCCAGGTGTTGCCGTCCGGGTCGCGCAGCGTGGCGCGCGAGAAGTAGCTCCGCCGCTGCGGGTCCGGCCCGTCGACCGGGCCGTCCGGGCTGACGTGGAAGACGTCGCCGACCTCGACACCGGCGGCGGCGAGGGTGTCATGGGCCGCCTCGATGTCGGACACGATCAGGTACGCCATGGCCGAGCCGGGTGCCGCCGACGTGAGCCCAGGGCCGAACTGTACGGAACACGCGGAGCCGTGCGGAGTCAACTGGACGATGCCGGGCGGGGTCTGGTCGAGCCGCCACCCGAGCCGTTCGTAGAACGCCTTCGCCCTGTCGACATCCGAGACCGGGATGACGATCACCTCGAGCTTGACGTCCAGGCTCTCGATGCGTGACGTCGCACTCGCCTCGCCCTGGGTCACCTTCGGGCTCATCGCCCCTCCCTTTCTGATCATCACGCTGCTGCTTGCGTCAGTGCTCGGCGCCGGCTCCCGGCATCAGCCCGGCGCCATCCTGGTGGCCCTGCGTACCCCCAACAGGGCGACCAAAGCGAGGAGGATGACGGCGACGGAGTACTCGTCGGCGGTCCGCGGCAGACCGCCGGCGTAGACCACGAGGAAGCCTGCGATCACCGTGGGGAGACCGAAGCCGACGTAGCAGACGACGTAGAGCACTGACAGCACGCTGGCGCGTTGGTGTGCCTCGACCAGCGGCATGACCGTCTTGAGGCTGCCCTGGAAGCCGCTGCCGAAGCCGACGCCCCCGAGCGCGAGGCCGACGAAGAACACCGGGATGGACTGCGCCGTGACCGCCACCAACGTGACGATCATGCCCAGGATGAGCGCGACGATCCCGGTCAGGATCACGGTCCGCGCGGCGGTGTTGCGCTGTACCAGCACAGCGACCGACCCGAAGACGGCGAAGACGAAGAGGACCAGACCGCCGACCACGATCGACGTGTTCATGAGGCTGCGGATCAGCGCCGGGCCGAGCGCGCCGAAGAACCCGGCCAGTGCCCAGACCGCGAAGAGCACCGGAATGACGACCAGGACCGGTTGGCGCACCGAGCGGGGCAGCGTGACGTCCGGCCGCAGGCTGCCCCGGGCCCCGGCCGTCGGGGTGACCGTCTCGGGCATCAGCGCGACCCCGACGGCCTGGATCAGCAGGATCACGAGCAGGACGAGGTACACCAGTCGCGTCGGCGCGGGTAGGAACTGGATGAGCAGCGCCGAGAGCAGGGCGCCGCTTCCGGTTCCGATGCCGGGGGCGATCGAGTTCGCGAGCGTGCCCCGGGCTCGGTCGATGTCGAGCATGGCGGCACCCACCGCACCGGTGGCGGCGCCGGCTGCCAGCCCCTGCACGAGGCGGGCGACCAGCAGGGCCGCAACGCCGTTGGCGAAGATGAAGACGACAAGCGCGAGCATCTGCACCACGATCGCGACGGCCAGCACCGGCCGCCGACCGACGTGGTCGGACAACCTGCCGAACGTGAGTAGCGACGCCAGCACCGCGAGGGCGTAGACGGCGAACACCACTGTCGTCGTGACCGGCGAGAAGTGCCAGCGTTCCTGGTACACGCCGTAGAGCGGGGTCGGGGCCGCCGACGCGGCCAGGAACGACACCAGGATCGACGCCAGCAGGATCAGGGAGACCGTCGGTGTGAGTCGGGCCCGCCCCGCGATAGGCATGTCGGTGCTCCTCGGCTGCGTGAAAGGCGGCCAGCCTGGGCGTTCCGCCGGCCCCGGGGGCCACGGCGGCGTACCCGGTTGGCGCCGGCACATGCCAGCTCAGCCCTCGGTGTCCTGGCCGGTCGCCGGGAGGCTCGCCACGCCACGGGCCAGCGCGTCCCGGAAGTCGCGGTACCGGTCGGGGCCGAGCGTGTCGGCGAGTTTCTGCTCGATCAGGTGCACGAAGCCGTCGGAGGCCGCGATGAAGCTCAGACCCCGATCCGTCGGCACGATCAACTTTGCCCGGCGGTCGGCCGGGTCCGGCGTACGCCGGACGTAGCCCAGCCGTTCCAACTCGTCGAGGATCGCGCCCATCGTCTGCTTGTTGCGGCCGGCCAGCCGGGCCAGCTCGCCGGGGCGGGTGCCCTCGGCGTCCAGGTACGCGAGGACCGCGCCGTGGCGCGGCCGGACGTCGTCGAACCCCTGTTCGGCCGAGCGTCGGAAGATCTCCCGCTGGACACGCGCGGAGAGCTGCACGGCCAGGATCCCGAGGTCGGGGTCCTGCTCCTTCAGTGTGCTGCGCTTCATAATTTGGTCCAATCATTGGACGGTACAAGTTTTGGACTATATCGTCGCTGGCGGCGACCGTGGTCCGACCTCGGTCCGCCTGACCGAGAGGATGACCATGACCATTCTGATAACCGGGGCAAATGGCACCGTGTCGCGGGAGGTACTGCGGGAGCTGGCCGGCAAGCAGCCGCTGCGCGCCCTCGTCCGGGACGCGTCGCGCACACCAGGGCTCGACGGGGTCGAGTACGTCGTCGGCGACCTGGACCGCCCCACCACACTGACCCGGGCGTTCGAGGGCGTGACGACGCTGTGGCTGCTGATGCCGATGGGCCCACTGGCACCGAGCCAGAGCATGAACGCGGTGTGGGCGGCCCGGCAGGCCGGCGTACGGCACATCGTCCGGCTCTCCGCGATCGGCGCCGCGCACGACGCGCCCACCCGCAACGGCCGTCTGCACGCGCTCTCCGACGCGGAGCTCCAGGAGGCCGGTATCCCCTGGACCATCCTGCGACCGAGTCACTTCATGCAGAACCTGCTCGGCGCCAAGGCCGGTGAGCACCTCTACGGTCTCTTCGGTGACGCGAAGGTCGGCCTGATCGACGCCCGGGACATCGCCGCAGCCGGGGCGGCGATCCTCTCCGCGCCACAGCAGCACCAGGGCAAGATCTACACCCCCACCGGCCCGGAGAGCATCACTCTCGACCAGGCTGCCGACGAGATCGCCCGCACCCTCGGCGAGCCGGTGCGCTACGTGCCGCAGAGCCCGGAGCAGGCACGTGACGGACTGCTCCAGGCCGGCCTCGACCAGTGGTCGGCCGAGGTCCTCGCCGAGTACCGGGTCGCCTACGGTTCCGGATGGGGCGACTTCACAAACGACCACGTCGAGCGGATCGTCGGCCGGCAGCCGCGGACCTTCGCCGAGTTCGTTCGCGATCACCGCGAGCACTTCGCCAGCGTCTGATCCGACGACAGCTCGGCGCGGTGCCCTCCGGAGCGACTCCACTGGAGGGCACCGCGGTGCGTGCCGGACCGGCGCCCCTACAGCTCGGGGTGGCCGAAGAGTCCCGGCAGCCCGCCGGTGTGCAGAAAGACGACCCGGTCGCCGTGCGGGAAGCTGCCGGCCAGCAGCGCCGCCATCGCCCGACCGGTGTACGTCGGGTCCAGGAAGACCCCCTCAGTACGCGCTGTCACCTCCAGCGCCGCCCGGACGGCGTCGGTCAGCGTGCGGTACCCCGCACCCACCTGAGTACCGTCGATCCGCAGCGCGTCCGGTTCGACCTCGCCGACGAGCAGCCCGGCGACGGTCGCCCGTGGGTCCGGCACGGCGCCGACATCCACCCCGACGACCCGCTGCGCGCCCAACTCCCGCACCAGGCCGGCCATCGTCCCGCCGGAACCGAGCGCCACCACCACCTCGACCCCGTCGGCGTCCGGCACCTGGGCCCGCAGCTCCCGACCGCAGTCCACATAGCCCTGCACCGATGCGGGAGCGGTGCCGCCGAACGGGATGACGTACGCCGGTCGCCGCTCCGCCTCGACCGCCACCACCTCGGCGAGCGGACTGTCTCCGGCCCAGACGATCTCCGCGCCGGCGAGCCCGTCGAGCAGCAGGTTGCCTCGCCTGCTCTCCGGGGGCGGGCCGGCGAGCACCAGCACGCAGGAGAGGCCGAGCCGCGCGGCCGCGGCAGCGGTGAGCCGGGCGTGGTTGCTCTGCGGCGCTCCCGAGGTGATGACCGTGGTGGCGCCGTCGGCGATCGCCTGCGCGCAGGTGTACCGGAGCTTGCGGATCTTGTTGCCGCCCCCGCCAAGGCCGGTGAGATCGTCACGTTTGAACCAGAGCTCGGTCAGCCCCAGCCGGGCGGCGAGCCGGGGCGCGGCCTCCAGCGGCGTCGGCCAGCTACCGAGGGGAACGGGTGTGATCATCCGTGCAGCTAAGCACTCCCCGGGCGCGCACGCAGCTTCCTGGCCGTTGGCGCTCTTCCGGGGCTATGCCCGGCGGGCTACTGCCCGGGGCAGCGGACCGACGTCCGAGTGGCGACCGGGACGCAGCGCCGCGTGCCGCTGCCCGGGACCCGCGCCGTCGCGGGCGGCGAGCGCGTCGGCGACCGCCCCGGTGGCGAACGCGTAGATGGACTTGTGCAACACGTCGATGGCGAGTTCGGGGCGGGGCCAGGTCAGTGGGGGCGCCCCCACGCCAGTGGCGTTCTCCAGGATCTGGTCGTTGGTCAGGCGCATCGCCGTGAACATCGTCGAAGCCCAGGTGCCCCGCAGCCCGGCCTGCGCCATGATGCTGCGCAGCACGCCGACCAGCGCGCCCTGCCCGTAGTGCATCGCCAGGTTCTGCCACCGGGGCTGCTGCCCGGAGGATTCCGGCAGGCCGGTCAGCCTGGCCAGAACCCGGGCCGGTACGTAGGAGTCGGGCCGACCGGTCATCCGCTGTTCGATCTTCTCGGCGGCTGTCATCACCGCCGCCCCGGCCAGGCCCGCCACCAGTCCCTGCCACACCGCTCGCTTCAGCATGGTGCAGCCCTACCCACCGCTCAGGCACCCACACCCGTGCTGACCTCGAAAGCCAGGACGAGATCGGTCAGTGACCCCGTCACACCGAGCCGGTGAACTGGCTGACGTGGTAGGCGGTGCTGCGGCCGTCCGGTGTGCGGGTCCATTTCGAAACCATCAGGTGCAGGTCGTCGACGTTCCGGCTGGACCAGGGATGGATGAACCCCCCGTAGAGCGCGGGCTCCTGCCAACCCGTCAGCTGAATCTTCTCCCCCGTCCAGGCCCGGTCGGGTCCGGACGCGGTCCGGGTGACCAGACACCCGTTCTGGCAGTTGAGGTAGGACATCACCCAGGTCCCGTCGGCCAGCCGGCGCACCGATGGTTCGCCGAAGCGGCCGGTGAGGATGGGTGTGCAGGGCCTCCCCCAACCCCAGTTGGTGCCGTTCCAGCCCCAGCCCTCGTACGACTCGGGGTAGAACAGCCGATCCCACCGGACGCGTCGCAGCATCATCGGACCGTCCTGCCGCCCCGACCGGACGGAGAAGACGTAGACGTACTCGCCGTCGCGTTGCATGGTCCACATCTGGAACGGGTCCTTGTTGTCCGGGCTGTTCCACCACTTCAGCGGCGTACGGATGAAGTCGTTGCCGTTGTCGGAGAAGGCCAGCCCCGCGTAGCGGGACTTCCACTGCGGCCCGGCCGGGCCGGCGGAGTTCCAGTTCTCGATGCTCATGTAGGAGATGAGCTGCCGACCTGTCTCCGGAAAGCTGATGCCGTCGTTGGGGATGACAGTCACCTCGGGAAGACCGTCGATGCCGATGCCATGGTGGCCGTTGTGCATCAACTCCGGGGCCCGCCCGTTGCCGGCGACGCGTGCGGCGCTGTCGAAGACGATCCCGCCCGGTGCGCCGGGGTGGACGGCGGAGCGCAACATGACCGGCGACCGCCAGTCGTTCGGCACTGGCGGGCCCTCGGGCCACGGCGTGTCGAAGGTGTCGCCGAAGAGGTAGCCGATGGATCCGTTCTCCAGCACGTAGGGGATGCCCAGATCGGTGCCGGCCACCCGCCATCGGCTGCTGGTGTCCAGGTCCGCGCCGGTCAGCCGCTTCTTCCAGACCGCCGCCTGGGCCGGAGCGGCAGTGGTCAGGATCGCGCCGACGGAACCGAACGCGCCGGCGGCACCGATCGCGGCGGCACGGCCGAGCAACGAGCGACGACGTACACCCATGGCTGCCCTCTCCTGTCGCACTCGTCCTGGCCCCGCCGGGTGGCTGGACAGCGGTTGCGGGCGAGTAAACCCGCCGACAACGACCGCTGTCAATACCTGCCCGCCCTGAACGATGCATTGAAGGAATTCTTCATAGAACATTGACAGCCATCAGCGCCCTGAAGAAACTCTCAGCAACCGGTCTCCCGCTCGGTGGCGGTCTCGTGACGCCATCAGTCGACCATCCCCGACCCGACGAGGAGCAGCGTGAGACACACCCAGAACGCCCTCGCCGACGTCTACGTGGGCACGTCCACCGGCAGCTCCTACGCCGGCGGCGCCACCAGATGGCACGACTTCCTCGGCCTCAACGGCGAGACGACGCTGTGATCAGCGGATTGGAGATCTCATGCGACTGACCAGGCGCACGTGCGCCCTCCTCCTGGCGGCGGTGCTTGCCGGTCAGGTCGCGGTCGCGCCGGCCGACGCGGCCGGACCCCCGGCGTCCGGCTCGCTAACCGCCGACTTCACCCGGGCCGCCACCGAGTTCGACGTGCCCCGGGACCTGCTGGTCGCCGTCGCACACGGTGAGTCCCGGCTGGACGGGCACGGCGGCCTGCCCAGTCAGGCCAACGGGTACGGGGTGATGCACCTGGTCAGCAACCCCACCCAGCACAGCCTGGAGCGGGCGGCCACGCTCACCGGCGAGCCGGTCGACCGCCTGCGCACGGTCACCGCGGCCAACATCCGCGGCGGCGCTGCGGTGCTCCGCGACCTGGCCGACGACGAGGGGCTGACCGGCGAGGCACGCGACCGGCTCTCCGCCTGGTATCCGGTGGTGGCGCGCTACAGCGCCGCCGTCGACGCCTCGACCGCCCGGCTCTACGCCGACCACGTCTACGACCTGCTGCGTACCGGCATCGCCGCCGGACCGGTACGGGTCGCGCCGCGACCGCTGCGACCCGAACTCGGCCGTTACGCGAGGGTCGCCCCCGCGGGCGCCGCCGGTGCGAACGTCGCGGCGGCGGTGCCTGAGTACGCGCCGGCCCGGTGGGTGTCCGCCTACGGCGGCAACTACCAGGCCGGCCGATCGGCGCGGATCACCACTGTGGTGGTGCACGTGACCCAGGGGTCGTACGCCGGCACGGTGAGCTGGTTCCAGAACCCGTCGGCGGGGGTGAGCGCGCACTACGTGGTGAAGTCGAGCAACGGCGAGATCACCCAGATGGTGCGCGAAGGCGACACGGCCTACCACGCACGCTCGGCCAACCCGTACGCGGTGGGTATCGAGCACGAGGGGTTCGTGGACAATCCAGCCTGGTTCACCGACGCCATGTACCGGTCGTCCGCCGCGCTGACCCGCTACCTCTGCGACAAGTACGGGCTGCCGAAGACCCGTGCGTCGATCAGGGGTCACAACGAGCTGCCCGGCAACGACCACACCGACCCTGGCCCGAACTGGAACTGGAACTACTACATCTCCCTGGTCAACACCGGCGGCTCGGGAGGCAGGTACCTGGCGGGTTCACCGACTGACTTCACCGGCGACGGGCGCGACGACATCGTCGCGTTCACCCGTGGCTCGCTCAACGACGTGTACGTGTCCGCGTCCACCGGCTCCTCGTTCGCCGGGACGTCGGTGAAGTGGAACGACCTCTTCGGGCTCAACGACGAGACGCTGCTGTCCGGGGACTTCAACGGCGACGGGCGCGACGACGTCGTGGCGTTCACCCACGGCTCGCTCGCCGACGTGTACGTGGCACTGTCGAACGGCTCGACGTTCGCCGGCGCCACCAGGTGGCACGACTGGTTCGCGCCGAATGCCGAGGTCGCCGCGGTGGGGGACGTCAACGGCGACGGCCGCGACGACATCGTCGCCTTCACCCATGACGGCGCCGGGGACGTGTACGTCGCGTTGTCCACCGGTTCGTCGTTCGCCGGGACGGCGCTCAAGTGGCACGAGTACTTCTCGATCGCCGGTGAGTACCCCGCCCTCGGCGACGTCAACGGCGACGGCCGCGACGACATCATCACCTTCACCCAGGGACCGGTCGCGGCGTCGGACGTCATCGTCGCCCTGTCCACCGGCACCGCGTTCGGGGCGGCGCAGACCTGGCACGACGTCTTCGCGGTCGGCGCCGAGCTGCCGCGCGTCGGGGACATCAACGGCGACGGCCGCGACGACATCGTCACGTTCACCTGCAACGCCGACGCCGATGTCTACGCGGCCGTCTCCACCGGCACCTCGTTCGTCGGCACCACTGTGAAGTGGAACGACTTCTTCTGCCTGCCCGGCGAGTTCCCCTACCTGGGCGACTACAACGGCGACGGCCGGGACGACGTCATCGCCTTCACCAGGGGCACCCTCAACGACGTCTACGTCGGCCTCTCCACAGGCACCAGCTTCCTCGGCGGCGCGAAGTGGCACGACTTCTTCGGGCTGCCCAACGAGACCACCCTCTGACCCCCGGGAGACAGCGATGTTCGACGTACCCCCGTCCGCGTCGATCAGCCGACGCCGGCTGATCGGCGGTTCCGCGGCGGCCGCCGCCGCCGGAATGCTCGGCGGCGCCCTCGCCGGGTCGTCCGCCGCCCAGGCCGCCGGTGACGGGTACGGCCTGCGCATCGTCGACCGCAACGAGAACGGTGGTCGGCTCCAGTACTACCGCTTCGCCACCGACGCGATCGAGTGGGATCCGGGCGTGAACGTGCTGCTGCCCGACGGCTACCACACCAGCGGCAAGCGGTATCCGGTGTTGTACCTGCTGCACGGCGGCAACGCCGACTTCCGCACCTTCCACCTCCAGGACAACATCGTCGGTCTGACCGCCGGCCGGGAGGTCATCGTCGTCATGCCGGACGCGTCGACCGGCTGGTACTGCAATCCGGTGACCAGCTTCGTCGGGCCCCGCAACTGGGAGACGTTCCACATCGCCCAACTGCTGCCGTGGGTCGACGCGAACTTCCGTACCTTCGCCGAGTACAACGGGCGCGCGGTGGCCGGCTTCTCGATGGGCGGCTTCGGTGCGCTGAAGTACGCGGCGAAGTACTACGGCCACTTCTGCTCGGTCAGCTCGCACTCCGGGCCGGCCAGTCTCCGCCGAGACTTCGGACTGGTAGTGCACTGGGCGAATGCCACCTCCGCAGCGCTGGACCTCGGTGGAGGCACCGTCTACGGGGTCCCGTTCTGGGACGAGGCCCGGGTCAACGCCGACAACCCGGTCCAGCGCATTCCGAGTTTCCAGAACAAGCGGATCTTCCTGGCGGCCGGGACCTCACCCGACCCGATCAACTGGTTCGACACCGCCAACGAGACCCAGGTGCTCGCCGGTCAGCGGGAGTTCCGCGGTGCACTCGCCCGAGCCGGCATCCCGCACGAGTGGCGCGAGGTGCCGGGTGGGCACTTCTTCCGCCACGACCTGTTCGTCCAGGACCTCAACGGAATGCTCGGACGCCTACGCCGCGCCGGCTGACCCCCGGTAGCGTCGACGGTCATGGCCACCACCGTCGACGTGCGTCGGGCACTCGCCAGCCTCGCCGATCCACGTCGAGCCGAGGCGTCGAGCAGGTTCCTCCAGATGGTCCCCGGTGGGTACGGCGAGGGCGACCGGGCCCTCGGTGTCTCAGTGCCCGACCAGCGCACTGTGGCCGCCCGGTTCTGGCGCGACCTTCCGCTGGCCGAGACGACGAAACTGCTCACCGGCGGCGCGCACGAGGAACGGCTGACAGCGCTGCTCATCCTGGTGTGGGGGCGGCGCATCGCCATCATGGCGACCTTCGCCTTCATCAGGGCCGGCGACTTCGAGTGGACCTTCCGACTCGCCGACCGGCTCCTGCACGACCCGCACGACCTCGTCCGCAAGGCGGTGGGCTGGATGCTGCGTGAGGTGGGCAACCGGGACCAAGCGGCGGAGGAGGAGTTCCTCGCCCGCCGCTACCGGGTCATGCCGCGGGTCATGCTGCGGTACGCGATCGAGAAGTTCGAACCGCAGCGTCGCCGCGACTACCTGTCCGGTGCCCTCTAGCCGACCGGCTCAGCCGGTGGGATGGGGAAGTTCCGGTTGAAGACGTTGTCCGGGTCGTAGCTGGCCTTGATGGCGCGCAGCCGGCCAAGCGTGGGCTCGGGCCAGGCATCCAGCAGTCGAGCCGGATCGCTGTCGCTCTCGAAGCTGAGATACAGGCCGTCGAGGTGCGGGTACAGCTCGGCCCACAGTTTGTCGAGTTGGGGCCGGCGGTCCGGGACCGTGGCGGCGAGCACCGAGAAGTTCTGCTCCCGGTGCGGGTAGGCGGTCGCGTCGCGGGCGACGTCGTTGACCGCCCCGCCGACGGCTCGCACCTGCATGATCATCACATCGCCGGAATGGATCATGTGCTCCATGAGGTCGGCCGCTTGCGGTGTGACGTGGTGCAGCAGACCGCTGCGGGTGTCCTTCAACCCCTGCCCGCGATGCTGGTTGCCCGCCGGCACGACGATCTCCGGGTACGGCACGAGCTGCGCCTGCTGGTCGAGGATCGGCCCGATCTCCAGGAACGGGCTCAGGGCGGACTGCGCCGCCTCGACGTCGTCACCGGCGTAGACGAGAGTGACCTGGGCAGCCGGAGGGTTGCCACGGCGGCCGGGAAAGAGGGAGAGGAAGCTCGTCAACTCCCGTGGCGCGTCCTCGACCAGTTGGCCCCACCGGCTCAGCAGTCGGGCGGTGTCTGTCGCGTCCGCGACGAGCTGGGCGTAGACGACCTTGTCGACCTCGTACGCCTCCAGCTCCAGCGCGGTGACCACTCCGAAGTTTCCCCCGGCGCCACGGATGGCCCAGAACAGGTCGGGGTGATGCTCGTCGTCCACGCGGAGCAGACGGCCGTCCGCGGTGACGATCTCGGCGGCGACGACGTGGTCGATGGTCAGGCCGTGCTTGCGCGCCAGGTATCCGACACCGGCGGTGGTGGCGAGACCACCGACACCCACGTCTCCGTAGTCGCCCGAGCTCATGGCCAGGCCGTACGGGGCGAGCCTCTGGGCCACGTCACCCCAGCGGGCACCCGGCTCCAGGCGCACCCGACGGGTCGCCCGGTCGAGCACCTCGACAGTGTTCATCCTCGACATGTCGATGACGACTCCCCCGTCGTTCGTCGACCGGCCGCTGATGCCGTGCCCGCCGCTGCGCACCGACAGCGGGACATCCTGCGTCCGGGCGTACGACACGGCGGCGACCACCTCGGCGGCGTTCTGCGGACGGATCACCAGGGCCGGCGCGCCGTGCCAGCTGTAGGAGTGGCGTACCCGCTCGTACTCCCGGTCACCGGGCTCGACGGACCTGGCGGCCAGCGACGGGGGCAGCGCGTCGTAGTCGAGGCCGGGGTGCCGCTCGGCCAGCGCGACGGTCGTGCGGACCGGCCCGGTGCCGACCTCACCCCCGGTGCGCTCCCTGGCGACCGCCTCCCGCAGCGCGGGGGCGATCTCCTGCCCGAGGGTCCGAATGAGACGTGGGTCGTCGCGGCCGATCAGGAAGGTGCTGAACCCCTCCTCGATGACCAGCGGAAGGAGTTGGTCGACCCACTGCTCGGCGGGCCCCTGGAGGAAGCCGCGGCTGCGCGACGAGACATCGACAGTGAACAGGTTGAGCAGCCGTCGGATCTCCCGGGGCTCGCGGCCCGCGGCGATGGCCGCCTCGTCGATGAGCCGGTTGGCGGTCACCCGGTCCGGAGATCGCAGGTATTCGAGCGTCGGCAGCCAGCCGTTGGCCTTCTGGCCGGTCAGTGCCAGCATCTTCGGCTGGTACGCGCCGAGCCAGATGTCGATGTCATGTGCCGGCTTGGGGCCGCGCTGCATGCCGGGTACGGGGTAGTACTCCCCGTCCAGTCGGAGCGGTTCGGTGGCGGTGTCGTCCCAGACGCCGCGCAGGACGTCGATGGCCTCCCGCAGGGCCGCGACTCCCTGCCCCGCTGTCAGTCGACGTGCGCCCATGCCCTCGATCCCGTCCCAGAACGCGCCGGCGCCGAGGCCCAGCTCGAAACGGCCGTGCGACAACCGGTCCAGGCTCGCCGCCGCCCGGGCCAGCACGGCCGGCGGGCGCAGCGGCAGGCTGAGGACGTTCCCGGAGATCCGGAGCCGCTCCGTGCGGGCGGCGACCCAACTCAGCAGGGTCCAGGTGTCGAGGAACTCCGCGTTGTACGGGTGGTCCTGGAAGGTGACCAGGTCCAGCCCCGCAGCCTCGGTCAGCTCGGCCAGCGCCACCACCTGATCCGGGTCGTGCACGTTGGGTGTCAGGAACGACCCAAACCGGAGTTCGTGCCCGTAGTCCGACATTGCTTCACCATCCACACAATCGTTTGATCAACCCATCATATTTTTCGCCTATCGTTTGTCGGACAACTTATCTTCGCCGCCAATCATTCCTGGGGTGCGGCGATGTCGGATGATGATCAACGGGCCGGCCACTAGCATCGGGACATGTCCGCGAGCGATCCCTGCGAGCTGCCGGCCGACCGCAAGCGCGGCTCGAACTTCGGTTGGTCGCTGGGCATGGTGTTGCGCCGCTGGCACGAACGCGTCGAGGAACTACTGAAGGACCTGCCGCACGGCAGTCGGGGCTACCACATCCTGGCCGTCGTCGTGCACGAAGAGGTGCCCACGCAGGGCGCCCTTGCCGCTCGCCTGGCCATCGACCGCAGCGTGCTGACCTACGTCATCGACGACCTGGCGAACGCCGGTCTCATCGAGCGCAGGCCCGACCCCCAGGACCGGCGGGCCCGACGGGTCGTGGCCACCGAACGCGGACGCCAGACGCTCGCCGAGGCCGAGCGGCGGGTCGCCCACGCCGAGGACCACGTGCTGGGTGGGTTACCCGAGGAGCAGCGCGAGGTCTTTCGCGACCTCGCCGCCCGGGCCGCCGAAGCGATCCACGCCGCCGCACCCGCCACGGACCCCTGCGTGGCGGTGCGGAGCGTCCTTCCGCCGACCGACTGACAGCGTCAGCGCTTGCGGCCCACCCCGCCGAAGGCGTCGATGTCGGCAGGCGTGTCGACAGCGTCGTCCGGTCGCCACTGCGGGCACGGCACGACGCCGGGCTCGACCAGCTCCAGGCCGTCGAAGAAGCCGGCGATCTCGTCGGGAGAACGCAGGGTGTACGGAGTCGCGCCACTGTCGTTGTAGTCGTCCTGCGCCTGCTGCATCTCGGCGCTGATCAGGCTCGTGCCGTCGTTCAGCGAGAGGTAACTGCCGCTCGGCAGCGCCGCCACCAGCTGCCGGGTGACCGAGCGGGCCGCCTCGTAGTCGGGCACGTGACCCATGACGCCGCTGAGGATGAGACCGATCGGCTGCGCGAAGTCCAGCGTCTTGCCAGCCTCGGCGATGACCGCGGCCGGGTCGTGCAGGTCGCCGTCGATGTAGGCGGTCCTGCCCTCGGCCGTGCCCACCAGCAACGCGCGAGCGTGCACCAGCACCAGGGGGTCGCTGTCGACGTAGACGATCCGCGCGTCCGGGGCGATCCGTTGGGCCACCTCGTGGGTGTTGTTGGCGGTCGGCAGCCCGGTGCCGACGTCGAGGAACTGACGGATGCCCGCGTCGGCGGCGAGGAACATGATCGAGCGAACCAGGAACTGCCGAGAGGCCCGGGCCACGTCGACGACGCCGGGGAAGACCTGGCGATACTGGTCCCCGGCCTCGCGGTCGACAGCGAAGTTGTCCTTGCCACCGAGCCAGTAGTTCCAGATCCGCGCCGAATGCGGCACCGACGTGTCGATCTTCTGCTGCACGTCGGCCTCACCGGCCTCGTGCCGGCCGGTCGTCGGCGATTCCATGCTCACGACGAACCCCCATGTCGAACGCGTACGCGACGTCGTCGCGGGACGGCCCAGTCGAGGAAGCGGCCACCCGTGACCGTGCCACGGTATAGAAGGCAGAGGATTCGCACCACACCCGGTCGCTCCACAGGAGACCAACACTGCTTGACTCACTCGCCATGCTGGAACCGCACGCCCCTGTCCCGCACCACCCGAGGAGGACCCGATGGCAAAGCCGGTCAAGACCGCGGCAGTCCTCTTCGGGCTGGGCGTCGGCCTCGCGGTCGGTCCATTCCTCGGACCGGTTGCGGTCTGGCTCGGCGTCGCTGTCGCCGCGCTCGGCATCGGGCTCTCCCTGATCGGCACGGCGGAGTCCGATCTGGTGGGGGACGGCCTGGTCGACCGCGAAGAGCCCGCCGGATACCTAACGGCGACGGGCACAGTGGGCGTCGCCGGACGACAGGAGCGGGACGTGAACAGACCCACGCTCAGCGGTCTGAGCACCCGGGTGGAGCAGATCCTCAAACTCGCCGAGGAGCAGGCCGACGACCACCGCAACGCCGCGCGGCTCGACGCCGAGAAGACGGTGAGCGCCGCCCGCCGGGAGGCGGAGACGATCCTGCGCCGGGCGCACGAACAGGCAGCGGGGAACGCCGGGTAGCAGGCAGTCCCCGCGCTCTGTTCGGCGCATCCACGGTCCGGCCGATCCCTCGCGCGAGGGAGTGACGTCCCCTGCCAGCGGGGTCCCCCCGCTGCGGGACGCCAGCAGGATCGGTGCATGACGACATCGACACAGGTCGCCGGGCGGAGCGCCCATGGCCTGACGTACGCAGTGCTCGGCTGGGCCGTGGCATACGGGGGCGTGCGTCTGGCCTGGACGGTCGGCGAGGCTCCGGAGTTCGGGCGACTCGGGCTGGACCTGCTCGGCTTCACCGGCTGGCGGTCGGTGGCGCTGTGCGCAGCCGCGGGCGGGCTGGCGGTCGCGTTGGACCGGGTGGCGACCTGGCGGCCGGCGCTTGCGGGGCTCGCCTGGGCGGTCGCCGGAGCGCTCGTCGCGGCAGCCGCGATCCTGCTGCCGGAGTTGGTGGGCTTCCTGTTGTTCACCGTCGGCCCGTTCTTCGACCCGCTGGCGTTCGTCAGCCGGCTGGCCTGTGTCACCGGAGCGGTACTGCTCGCTCTCGCCACCGCGCGTTACCAGCGGCGCAGCCGTGGCGACTGCCCAGCCTGCTGCCGGACGGTCCGACCGGGTACGCGGCGCTCGGCACCCGCGCGGTGGGCGCGCTGGGCGGCGTGGGCCGCTGTGGGCGGTCTCGTGACCCGCTTCGCGGCCCAGTTCGTGGTGGGGTTCGACAGCGTCGACCAGAGCGCCTCGCTGCTCGGGTTGGAGATCGGCCTGGTGCTGGCCGGAGTGCTGTTGCCACTGGCGCTGGTGTACCACTGGGGTGAGGTCTGGCCGGGGTGGGTTCCGCTGCTCGCCGGGCGCACCATTCCTCGCCTGCTGCTGCTGGTGCCCGGCTTCGGGCTCGGCGCGGGCATCGTGGCCTACTTCGGGATGGGGATCGCGCAGGTGTCGTCGGGCTCGCACAGCGAGTTCTCCGACGCGTTCCTGTGGGTGGCGATGTCGGCGTACCTCGTCTTGGGGATGGGCCTGGTGATCGGCTCCACCGACTACCACCTGCGCACTCGCAGGCAGTGCGGCGCGTGCGGCCGGTGACGGCACCACTGATCGTGGGCCGGTTGCATTGACAGGATTCGTTGGACGAATTAACTTTCTGGAATCAACACCTGGGAGCGCTCCCAATCCTTTCCGCCACTCACACCACCGCTGAACTCGCCGCAGACGAGCCCTCCCGAGGCGTGGAAGCCCCCACCACTTCAGGAGGAGTTTCATGAGAAGAAGAAGAGTGACGAACGCCGCCATGGTGTCGGCCGGCGCCGTCCTGCTGGCGTCGGCAGCGGTCGCCGTGGCGATGCCAGCGGGGGCCGCAGCCGCCGGCTGCAGGGTGAACTACAGCGTGTCGTCGCAGTGGCAGGGCGGCTTCGGCGCCAACGTCACCATCACCAATCTCGGCGACGCGGTGACGAGTTGGACGCTGACCTGGAACTACAACGCCGGTCAGACCGTCACGCAGGCCTGGAACACGACGTTGACGCAGAGCGGCACCGCCGTCACCGCCAAGAACGTCAGCTACAACGGGGCCATCGCGACCAACGGGACCGTCTCGTTCGGTTTCAACGGCTCGTGGACCGGAAGCAACCCCGATCCGACCACCTTCGCGTTGAACGGGGTGGGCTGCACCGGTGGCACCGAGCCGACCCCGCCGCCGACCGACCCACCACCGACGGACCCGCCGCCGACCGGGCCGGCGGACATCACTGTGAACAGCGCGACCAAATACCAGACGGTCGACGGCTTCGGGGCCGCACAGTCCATCTGGGGTAGCGCCTGGTCGACGGCGGACACCCAGACGCTGGTCGGGATGGGTGCCAACCAGTTGGGGCTCTCCATCGTGCGGACCGGCCTGTCGCCGGAATCCAGCGAGTGGGCGACGCACGTGAACTCGTTGAAGACCGCGAAGTCGTACGGGTCCAACGTGAAGATTCTCGCCTCGCCCTGGACCGCGCCGGCGGCGTGGAAGACCAACAACAGCCGGGTCAACGGCGGCAAGCTGAGGACCGACTACTACGACGACTACGCCAACCACCTGAACAGCTACGTGCAGTACATGCGCGGCCAGGGCGTACCCGTCGACGTCACGTCGGTGCAGAACGAGCCGGACTGGCACCCGGACTACGACTCGATGGACTGGAGCGGCACCGAGCTGCGCACCTTCGTGCGCGACCAGGGCACCAAGGTACAGAACACCAAGCTGATGGTGGCCGAGGCGGTGAACATGAACTACAACTTCACCGACCCGACCCTCAACGACGCGACCGCCCGCAACAACATCGGCTACGTCGGCGGGCACCTGTACGGCACCGAGGAGTCGGGCCGACTGCGGCCGTACTCCCTGGCGGAGCAGCACAACAAGCCGGTGTGGATGACCGAGTGGAACCTGCACGCCGCCGACGGCGGAGGCTCCAACATCTGGGGCAACCCCGCCAACGCGGCGGTCTGGAACGAGACCCTCGACGACATCATGCGCACCGTGCACAAGTCGATGGAGGCCAACTGGAACGCCTACATCTGGTGGTACGGCAAGCGGTACTACTCCTTCATCGGTGACGGCGAGTCGGCGTTCGGCACCGTCGCTGGCGCTCCGCTCAAGCGCGGGTACGCCTTCTCGCAGTACGCCAAGTACGTCCGCCCCGGCTACCAGCGGGTCGCCCTGTCGAAGAGCTCGAAGGCCTCACCGCTGGAGGTCACGGCCTACCAGGGGGACGGGAAGATCACCCTGGTGATCCTCAACCGCTCGAACAGCGCTGTCAACAACGCCGTGATCCAGGCCCCGCAGAACGTCAGCCGAGCCGAGCACTACCTCACCTCACAGAACGCCAACGCGGCCAGCCAGCCGACCAGCGTGAACGGCGGTCAGGCCACCATCAACGTCGGCGCCCGCAGCATCTCCACTGTCGTCTTCACCCTCTGAACACCTCGTTCGCCCCGAGCACCGTCGACGTCGCGGGGGGCCCCGCCCCCCCCCCGGGGCCCCCCCCCGCGGGGGGGGCCGCCGGTCCTAAGGTGGGCGGTTTACGGGGCCGGGGGCGCCCCCCGGCTCGGACCCACCCACATCGATGGGGAC